>RPRI01000107.1 GCA_003818505.1 Desulfobacteraceae bacterium
ACGGGCCTCCGGGGACCATTACCTTATGGAGAGGATGGAAGCGACTCGCGGATCTGAGTGAAGGCTGGACACTGGCGGCTCAGGCATGATACTTGTGGGTAATAGAAAGGTGGTGTGGGGGCTGGGGGAGAAAAACCCCCGGCTACCCGATTAGGAATTAGTCTCTGCAATTGTCCCGTCTTCACGTACTAAAATTGTGGGTCTGGCGTACATGAGGTCGAAGTCTTCAGAGAACTCGTATACTATTCCGACGAGTTCCCAATAAATGCTTCGATGGATAAAAACAGGGCTACCACTAAGGCCCCCTATCTTGCGAAGCTCAAGCCCGTCTCGCCCATGTAGATTGATGGATTCGATCCAGAATTCTCGTTCAAACTGGCATACAAAATAGTGTTCACTTACCGCCGAAACCTCAGTTGCGCCGCTGCTCCATGAATCAAAAACTAGCTCTCGCCAAGAGATACTCTGCCGCCACAAACCAGGAAAGCCACCGAACGCAACAAAATCGCCCCGCTTAACGTTTTCGGGTGGCCATCTGACCGGCGTAAAAAAAAGAGGAGCCTATTCCCTCCTGATCAATTTTGTGCTCTCCCATATTCAACCCTCGGAGATCAATTGTGACCAAGTCAAGGTGTGAGGAATCCGATTCATCAATGATTCTGTCCAGAGGGTTGAGCTCCAGATCACCAATTTGAAAATTCGTATTTGGATTACCATGAATTTTGCGGTAGCCATCCAGTACATGGGAACAAGTTAAAGCGATCCGCTTCCCATTCAGATTCAAGAACACTACCGTACCATTATTGACGTTTTGGAGTTTGCCTTTTGTGGGCCTATCACCGAAAAAGGCAGGCTTGGCGAAACGAAGAGGGAACTTGGCCATTTCCTGCCCGAGCGAGCCTGCGGCAGCTTCCTTTGCTTTCTTGACCAGTTTGGGATCGAGCTTCTCGTAATCCATTCGCATTCCTAACAGTGTTAATAAGTGGAAAAATTTCCATGCATTGCCTATATACGACAGAAATATTTTCCACATATTGCCGTATTAGCAATAAAACATGGAAAAACCCGATTGAATTTTCCATGTTTTGGCTATATCGGCTGTTATCATGGAAATCGAGAATAACTACCGGAATTTGTATTCCACAATCCAAAAAACTCAGTCATACCGTGGATTGAAGAACTTCATGTATATAATTCAGTGGAAAACATAAAGCGAAACAGTATTTATATAAAGCGCCAAATTACGCGTTGAATTTTTGATGGGACTGACGAAATGCGAGGTCAAATAATCATATCAGGTCTGATTTGTCAATTAATTTTAAAGAGATAGGGTTGAAAAAATCGTAGATTCCAACGGTGCAAGTGATCGATAAAAGCAATTGGGGAGGCTAATACGAAACGTTCGTGCAGAAAGTGCCTGACGATCAATACTCAATATGAGAATTCCGGAATATCCTAAGATTAGACACTCCGTGCGCGTTGCATCATCTCCTTTGCCGGGAGTTCGGCACAGAGCTTACTGCCAAGCTGTTAACATAAATTGATTGCTGAACGGCTAAAGGTTTCTAACTTGATTCTTCCTGTGGAAAAAGGTAATGAGATTTTTCTTAAAACGGCCTTCCCGAGTCGGAAATATACAAAGCGGTATGGCCTGAAGGGGGAATTATGAAAAAAATAAACACAAAAATATTTGATCCGATTGATAAAGAAGAAAAAGAGTTGATGGAATCAATTGAGCAGGGCGAATGGAAACCTGTGAAAAACATGAAACAGGAAAAAGAAAAGGCTATTACAGCGGCCCGAAACACTCTGAGGAAAGATAAACGGATCAATCTCCGGTTGAGTGAAAAGGACTATCGTCAAATCCAGATAAAAGCAATTGAAGAAGGTATTCCTTATCAAACATTTATTTCAAGTATTATTCATAAATATCTGAATGGTTCCCTGGCTCCGAAAGCATAAATTTGAACAAAACCTGTCACTGCAGCCGGACGCAAAAAGGCAGTGCCGGCTGAGTCAGAGTGTTAACATAAATTGATTGCAAAAACGGCTAAAGGCTTCCGGCCGGGTTCCTCAATTCTTCCGGAAGAGGTATCTGAAGCTTATTCCTTTCGAGAAAATCGTAATACCCGTATACTTCTTTGCCCATGAATTCCATGTGAACAGCGCCGGCCGGGCAGTTGTTGACGCACCCAAGGCAGGCGATGCACGCATCCGTATCCACATGATTCTTTTCAAGATCAATGGCGTCCACCGGGCATTTTTTAAGACATGTGCCGCACTTGATGCATTTTGATCCGTCGATGGTATGATCGGATATGAAAAGCTTGGTCGCCCATATGGAAGGAGAACTTTTGATCAGTTCCCGGAAATCGCAGTCTTTATCGATTTCTATGCCCTGCCCCTGGCGCACGCGGTCTAATATCAGACCGGCATACGCCCGCATCCGGTCATATGCTATCTCATTCGGAAGGTCTTTGTACTCCAGCACGCGCTCTTCATTTCCGTATGACCAGGTAATAGCAAAGGTGGACATGTTGCCGAAGGTTTCTATCCCTACCGGGACACCGCCTTTTTCAGCCAGCAGATCCGCCAGGGTACAGACGGTATTGTGCTGGTTGCCGCCTGTACCACCGAAAGTGACATAGGAGGCAAAGGGCTTGCCGGTTATTGCGGGCAAACTTTTGAGCCAGAGTTTGAAATTTTCCGGCACATCATAATAGTACACAGGGGAGCCGGCAACTATCAGATCATAGGCGCCGATAGCTTTCGGGTCAAAATCCCTGTAATCGGACGCGTTGACGTTCAGTCCCTTTTTATTTAATGTTTCCGCGATGAGTCTTCCGGTTCTCTCTGAGTTTCCGGTCTGACTGTACCAAATAACAGCCGCGGTTTTGGGATCGGTGGCGGTCATTTCCGTTTTGGCACACACCCTCACCGGGAAAAGAGATGATGAAGTTGAAAGCGCAAGCAGCGCCAATGATCCTTTTTTCAAAAAAGTCCGTCTGTTGTCCATAAAATATTTCCTTTTTAAGTTTCACAATTTGATAAGTATCGAAATGTAAGAATAAAAAATTTTGCCGCTTACTTGTCGATTAAAGATAAAATTGCGTTTGCCGCCTGAATGGTTTCTTTATTTATTCTGGCCGCCAGAAATTTTCCCCGCCTTTCGGTTATAATCAGGTCGGCGTTTGCCAGTTCCTTCAAATGGTGGGAAATGGTCGGGGCGCCGATGCTTAAAGATCCGACAATGTCTGTGATAAAACATTCACACCCTGTTTCAAAATTGGCTTCGCTCTGTTTTGCGATTTGCAGGTACAGTTCAAGGCGCGTCTGATTTGAAAGTGCTTTCATGATTTTTGACAGTTTTGCCGAATCCATAAATATAAAACCTTATTAAGTTCATTTTAAAATTTTACAATTCGATAAGTTTCGAACTAATATATACCAACTTTTGCCCCTGTCAATCAGTTTTTTATGGTAAGCTTGAAATATCTGCGATTATTATTCAGTATGGAAAATGAATTGCCATTCTAATGGATACACGAATATAAAGCGATGCGAAAGAAACCTGATCTTTTGACGTAAGTTCAGATATCCATTAATCAACTCGAGAATGGGCAGGGAAGATTGATTTACAGTTCAAGGAACGTTCCCGCATACCCCCAGTCAACGTTCTGTCCATGGCACGCCAGGGCAGCCGCCGCACGAAAGCCGGTGCAGTGACAGGGACGCCATGCATCCACCGTAAATCTCCCCGCAAGGGCTCCTGCGACTCTTTGAATGAATGGTTCGTCCTGATCAGCCATGTGCATCCCTCCCGCTACGGTATAAAAAGAGCGCGTCCCGAACACCCTGGAGACCTCTTCAAGGATATTTACAACACCGGCATGAGCACACCCCAGAAGAACGCTCAGTCCCTTTTCTCCTTCCACAACAAACGAGAGGTCGTCTTCGAAAGGATCAGGAACGAGGCCGTCCGGGCCGTCAAGTACAAGGTGGGCGGCATTCTGAACTAACTGGGGATCCCTGCGATTTGCCGGGACCTCCAGCGCCCAGAACTTCGGGGCTATTTCCGTCTTGCCGGTTGCGTAATGCAAATCAACGGCCGCGCGGTTGAGGTGGAGGCCGATGAAGTGCATCTTTCCGTTGCTGAAGCGCGAATGCCGGGCTTCTACCGCTGGATGTGCCCAGATGGGCATCGGCCCATGGAATGTATAGAGGGAAGCCACTCCATTTATATGATCAAAATGGCCGTGGCTCAAAGCCAGCATGTCCAGCCCCGCAAGATCGATGCCCATTGTCCGGGCATTATCAAAAAGGCCGATGCCCTGTGCGGTGTCAACGAGAATTGAGGCATCTTTTGTCGCGATGTGCAAACTGAGACCGTACTCGGGTTTTATATACGGAGAACGTGTAAAATTCTCCGCCAATATAGAAAGACGCATTTTTTCCATCTCCTTTGTTGTTAGCCTACTTGACCCCCATCAAATTTGGCAGCCAGAGGGAAAACCACGGGATATATGTCACCAGACCGAGGGCGATAAGGCTGGCCAATATAAACGGCATGACCTTAATGGAAATCTCCTTCAGCGACACTCCGGAAATATTACTGGCCATGAATATATCGAGCCCGACCGGAGGGGTGATCATACCGATTGCCAGATTCACGGTCATGAAAACTCCGAAAACTATCGGATCAACCCCGATCGTGCGCATTACCGGCAGCATGATCGGCAGGAAGATAAAGTAGGCGGATGCGGCATCGATAAAACAACCGGCAACGAGCAGGATGATGTTGATAAAAAGCAGGATGACCGTCTTATTTGTGCTTATCAAGAGCAGCTTCTCGGACAGATCCGTTGCATAGTGACTGGTTGTCAGAACCCACGCAAAGACACTGGCAAAGGCAATGATGAACATAACCGTCGCCGATCCCACGGAAGCGATCACTAAAAGTCTCCACAGGTCTTTCATGCTGATTTCCCGGTAAATAAAGAAACCGACAAACAGACCGTAGATTACCGCGATGCCCGCTGCCTCCGTCGGAGTGACGATTCCTCCGTAGATTCCTCCGAGAATGATCACTGGTGTCATTAAACCCCAGAAGGCTTCCTTGAAAGCCAGCCATTTTTCCGCAAGGGTGCTGGGCTTAGAGCTGATTAATTTTCCTTTTTGTTTTCGCAGCAGCAAAAGACTGGTTAAGATCAGGCATGAACCAAGAAGTATGCCGGGAATAATTCCCGCGATAAAAAGACGCCCTATAGAAACTTCCGCAAGGACTCCGAACACGACAAATGCGATGCTCGGAGGAATGATGATCCCTATGTTTCCGGATGCGGCCACCAGAGATGCGGCAAAGCCCTTGTCATAGCCTGATTTCGCCATCGCCGGGATGAGAATAGTCCCGATCGCCGCTACCGTCGCCGGACCGGAACCGGAGATTGCGGCAAAAAAGCAGGCGACCACAACAGTCACTACTGCAAGTCCGCCTTCGATATGTCCTACAAATACATTTGCAAGATGAACCAGTCTCTTTGAAATGCCGGCAAACTCCATAATTACTCCGGCCAGAATAAAAAACGGAATCGCCAGAAGGGTGAACTTTCCAAGGGAGGCATAGACAACGGTGGGCAAGACCGAAAGCGGAAAACCATTCAGAAAAAGTGAACCAACCGCTGCCACCCCAAGAGAGATGGAGATCGGCAAGCCGACGGACAAAAGAAAGAAAAAAACCAGGAAAAGGCTTATTCCGAGGCTCATTGATTTGTCCTCCTTTTTTCCTGGGACAGAGCTTCATGCGGCCCGGAGAATTCCCGGATGCAGGCCTGGATTATCCGGAACGAAATTAGAAGCGAGCCCAGCGGAACCGCCATGCCGGCAAGTGATTCGGGAAGGCCCAGCGCGGGGGTTCGCTGGCTGTATTCCATCTGGCCGCTGACCATTTCCGCCCCGTAGAAGGCCAGCAAACCCATGAGCGCAAGGCTGAGAACCGTGGAAAATACCACCACCGTTTTTTTCGCAGTTCCATGAAGCGCATCGGTCAGCATGGTAAAGCCTAGGTGAGCGCCCCTGCGGTAGGCAAGGGCGGCCCCCAGAAAACTGTTATAAACAAAAAGGATGACCATCAGTTCTTCCGAAAATGACCAGGAAGCGTACAGTATATAACGTGACAGGACATTGCCGAAGTTGATCACCACCATAATAATCAGTGTAAAAGCAATAAGGCTTTCCTCAAGATAATCGAAAACTTTCATGGCATAACCTCAATAAAAGCTGTCGGCATTCAGGAAGGAAAATACCTTTCTGAATGCCGACATATTTCACTATTATTTCTTGTAACCGAAAGCCTCCAGCAGTTCTTTGCCAATGATCGGGCTGTATTCATCGTAAACAGGGACAGAAGCCTTCCGGAAGGCATCGATCTGCTGTGGCGTCAATGTCGTAATCTTCATTTTTTCGCTGAAGCTTTTCGTAAGTTCGGCATTCTTTTCCCGCGCAAACTTTTTCTGATATGCCATTGCTTCCTGGGCAGCTGCAGCAAATATCTTCTTGTCATCAGCCGACAGGGAATCCCAGAATTTTTTGCTCGCGCTCATGATGATGGGGTCATAGGACGCGTTCCAGACTGTCATGTATTTCTGCACTTCCTGAACCCTTGCGGAAGCGATAACATCAGGCGGGTTTTCCTGCCCGTCAACAGTTCCCTGCTGGAGGGCCGCAAACAGTTCTCCAAAATTGATTGAAGTTGGATCGGCTTTCATGGTTTTAAAAAGGGAAATGTACATCTTGATCGTCGGAACACGGATTTTAAGACCGTACATATCGGCGGGCGATGTTATAATACGCTTGTTATTGGTAATCTGCCGGAATCCTGATTCGCCAAATGCCAGGGGTTCGATACCGTTTTTGCGAACCAGATCGAAGATCATCGCTCCTCCCTTGCCGCTCATCGCCTTATCGGCTTCTTCGTACGATGGCACAAGCCATGGCATCAGAGGGGCCGTGAACTTGGGATCAACAGTCGTGTAGATGAGGGTGGATCGCATGTCGATATCCGTGCCTCCCATGCGTAGCAGCTCCAGTCCTTTAATTATATTGCCGGCGGCAAGTTGATCGCTGGCAAACAGGTCAACCTGGTATCGTCCTCCCGTTCGCGCTTTTATAAGTTCTGCAAACTTTTCAGCCCCTTTGTACCATGTGGAGATTTCCGAAACAGCGATGCCGAATCTCAGCCGTTGAGAAGCTGCCTCGCTCGCCCGAACGGAACAAAACATGATTACGACCGCAAACAATACTGTTAATGCCATAAACCGCTTTTTGATCATTGTACACCTCCCCGAAACGATTAGATTTCTTTAACTGTTTAAAAACTCAGGTTTCAAACCTGACCAATGGAACGTATTGTATAAGTCAACCCAAGGTTGAAGTGATTTTCTAATGTCTGAATTGCAAGCTCAACATCTCCCGCTTCGATCGCATCGACAAGACGAACGTGTTCTTCGAAAGTGGACTGCATGCGCCCCGGCATTTTCAGGGCCTGTACGCCTCCGTAATAGATGCGGTCAGCCATCCTGTTCAGAACATTAAAGATGAAGGGGTTGTTGTAGATATTATGAATATAGAGGTGCTGCTCGTTGTCATACCGCATGAATGCGAAAGGATCTTTGTTTTCCATCGCTTCCCGCTGGTGATTCAACAATTTTCTGAGGAAAGCAATGTCATGTTGCGCGAAGAGAGAGATACATCTTCTGAGGATAAATCCTTCAAGGGCAAGCCTAAGTTCGTACATCTGCGTCACTTCGACAGAAGTCAGCTCCTTGACTATTACCCCTTGATTGGGAAATATCTCTACAAATCCCTCGGTTTTGAGCCTGTGGAGCGCATCCCGGATTGGGGTACGGCTGATTGACAGTTCTGATGACAAGGCTGATAATGAAACAGGTTGCCTGCTGGAAAGCTGCCCGTTGAGGATCCTCAGCTTAATCAGTTCGTACGCTTTTTCCTTCTTTTCCGCCATAGGAATCGTCCTCCATGGAGAATAATTGGAACTCAGAAACAAAGAGATTAATATTCAACCGATATATTGGTTAGATATTGGCATTTGCATAATACTTTGTCAAGCAAAAACAACAGAAAAAATACATCTGCAGAAGGATGATATTGCAATTATTAGTTGCGTTATGCAATCTTTAGATATATTATGATAGCATATTACAACAAAAACATCCGGAGGAACAATTATGGCCACAGCAGTAAGAATATCCGAAGAACTTGTAGATGAAGCAAAAAAATATGGACGGATTGACCACAGGTCTTTAGCCGGTCAGATTGAACATTGGGCACGCATGGGCAAATGTGCCGAAGAGAATCCTGATTTAACTTATTCCCTCATCAAGGAAATATTGATTGGGATGGACGAATTAGAACAGGGTGAAAAGACCGAATACATGTTTGGATAGATCCTTATGAAAATTTACCAGTCAAGGTCCTTTGAAAAAAAAGTAAAGAAGATGTCGAAGCCTGAAAAGGAATTTCTGGATCGGGAAATAAAAAGCATTGCAGATGATTCGCAAATCGGAGAGGGAAAAAAAGGCGATCTGCGGAGAATATTTATCCACAAGTTTAAGCTTAAAACGTTGAACTACCTGCTTGCATATCGAAAAGCTGGTGAGGATTTGGAGCTTATTATGATCGGCCCCCATGAAAATTACTATCGGGACCTTAAACGGTATTTAAAAAACCTCGTTTAATTTTGACGGCTTCGTAAAAAGTCCGATTAGCGCTTAGGCTTCACTATCGTGTCTTCGTTGCGCTTCATCCCGTTGCGATTGCGGCGTACGATAAGTACTCCTCATCACACGGTATTCGCGACGCCTTGAACTTGAACTTTTTACTTTGCCGTCTAAAATTCGACTTTTTACGGGTCCATCAATTTTGCTTTCGGCATATTGATCGCTTGCTTTATGCTACATTTGATGGTACATGTAAAAATACAACAGGAGGTACATAATGGGAAAACTTATGAATATCCTTCCGGTAAGCGATTTAAGGCAGGATGCTGCCAACGTGCTGAAACAATTAAAGGATAATAAAGCCCCTATCATAATTACTCAGAGAGGACGGGCAGCGGCGGTTATGATAGGTATTGAGGCATATGAAAAATCGGAGCACGATAAAGAGCTTTTGCGTCTTCTGGCTAAGGGCGATAGAGAAACAGAAACCGGCGAGGGTTATGATTTGGATGCTGTCCTTGCTGATGCCGATTTGTTGCTTTCACGGGAGCCGTCGTGAAATTAGAAACCCGTTTTGTTCCTTCTGCCAGAGCACAGTTTCTGTCTGCTATTGAATATATCCGGCGGGACAAACCGTCAGCGGCAGCCGGTTTCAGGGATAGGGCTGAAAAGATTCTTCGCAGGCTTGAAACCTTTCCTGAATCCGGAAGAGCAATTCCGGAATTTCCCGAGCTTCCCTACCGGGAGGTAGTCATTCCGCCTTACCGTTTTTTTTATAAAGTCAAAGGGAATATCATTTGGATCATCGCGGTGTGGCATGGCGCGCAGCTTCCAAATGGACTCAAATGAACCAGAACTGTCTGAAAGTACCAAAGAGATAACAGGGGAGAGATAAAATGACTGATGACTCCGGAACAGGAATTACAAGAGAAGATGCCCTCCTCCTTTTAAGGGAGCATCTTAAAAATGAGAAACTGGTCGCTCACTGCGTAGCCTCTGAAGCAATCATGAGAGCTCTTGCCGCAAAATTTGAAAAAGATCAGGACCTGTGGGGCTTAGCCGGTCTGCTCCATGATCTCGATTACGAGATTACGGGCGAGGATTCGGCAAGTCATGGAGCGGTTTCGGCAAAAATACTTGAAGAAAAAGGCGTTTCGCCTGAGATAGCCGACGTGATTAAAAAGCATAACGCAGAAGGACTTGGCCTTGTCCGCTCGACTATCTTCGAGCACGCGCTGACCTGCGCCGAAAGCATAACGGGGATGATAGTTGCTACAGCCCTTATTTATCCGGATAAAAAGATTTCAAGCGTCAAGGTAAGCTCTGTTACAAAAAGGATGAAAACGCCTCATTTCGCCCGCGCAGTCAGCAGGGAAAGAATAATGGAATGCGAAAAAACAGGCATTCCGCTTGATGAGTTTGTAGGAATAAGCATAAAGGCCATGACTGAAATTGCAGATGAACTTGGATTATAATTTATGGATTCGTAAAAAGTCTAAATATGCTCTCTCAATGAGCTTTTTGGGGATTTTTAAATCACTTCGCTAAATCGCAAGAACTCGGGCTAATGCCCTCAAACAGCTTGCGATTTTTAACGCTTAAGTTCTTTAAAAATCTATTTCCCAAAAATCTCAAATCCGTTCGCATATGACTTTTTACGAGAGCATCATTATGGTGATCTATTTTGGAAAAAAAACCCGACTACCCTGATAAAACACTTTTTCTTATTGACGGAAGCGCTTATATTTACCGGGCTTACCATGCCATAAGAAGCCTTTCCAATTCAAAGGGTCTTCCCACGAACGCGATTTTTGGATTCGCCAGGATTCTCATCAAACTCATAGATGACTGGGCCCCAAAATACGTGGTTATGGTTTTTGACACGAAAGGCCCGACTTTCAGGCATGAACTTTTCAAAGAGTACAAGGCGACACGACCTCCCATGCCGGAAGATCTGCAGGTGCAGATACCATATATAAAGGAGATAACAAGGGCATTTAACCTTACCGTAATTGAAATGCCGGGGTATGAAGCGGATGATCTTATAGGGACTATTGCGCGCCGTGCCGAAGAATCCGGCTTTTTTGTCGTAATGGTGACCGGAGACAAGGATTTCCTGCAGCTTGTGACCGATAAATCGGTTATCTGGGATCCCATGAAAGATAAGACAACCGATTTAAATTCTCTGAAGAAAGAACTCGGTCTTTATCCGGAACAGATGATAGATGTCATGGGGCTTTCAGGAGATACTTCGGATAATGTTCCGGGTGTGCCCGGCATAGGGCCGAAGACCGCTCTTGAACTGATAAAAACTTTCGGAAGCATGAATAATCTTTATGACAATCTCGTTTCCGTCACTAAGAAAAAGCAGCATGAAAACCTGATCCAGTTTAAGGAGCAGGCTTTTTTAAGCAGACGCCTTGTCGAAATAGATACAAGGGTTCCTGTCGATTTCGACCTGGATTCGTTCCGTTTCAAAAATCCGGACAACCTGAAATTGGCAGAGCTGTTTCAGGAGCTGGAGTTCAGGCAGCTTCAGCAGAGCGTATCAGGCTCTTCTGATCTTTCGGAAAAGGAATATATACTTATTCCTGATATGGAAACACTTTCTGCTGTCATTTCAAGGCTTGAATCGGCGGACCGTTTTGCCCTTGACACCGAAACAACATCTGAGCACCCGATGAAAGCGGAACTGGTCGGGATTTCATTTTCATTAAAACCAAATGAGGCGTTTTACATACCGCTTGCCCATAATTATGAAGGTGCCCCAAAACAGCCTGACCGGAACGAAGTGCTCCTTAAACTAAAAGGCGTTTTTGAAAATCCAGCCATAAAAAAAACGGGCCAGAACATAAAGTATGACTGGATCGTATTGAAAAGGCATGGAATCGGGCTTGCCGGAGTTTCATTTGATACGATGGTTGCATCCTATCTTATAAATCCCTCCAAGCGCGCGCACAACCTTGACCAGATAGCCCTTGATTTTCTGGGCCATAAAAAAATCACCTTCGAAGAGACGGTGGGCAAGAAAAAGCCGGAGAAAGGTTTTGCCGGGGTTCCGATAGAAAAAGCCGTTTCCTATGCCTGTGAAGATGCCGACATTACCCTTATGGCTGCCGATGTGCTTTTGCCGAAGCTTTCGGATATAGGGGTAAAGAATCTTTTTGAGAATGTCGAGATGCCTCTTATACCCGTTCTCATGAAGATGGAGATGAAAGGCATATGTGTCGACACGGAAAGGCTTTACGAACTTTCAAAACATTTTGAAACGCAGATTGAAGAGCTTGAAGGCAGGATATATTCTCTTGCCGGCATGACATTCAACATAAAATCGCCGCAGCAGCTGGGAGAAGTGCTTTTTGAAAAACTGTCCCTCCCCTTCATGAAGAAAACCAAGAAAAAAACGGGGTATTCAACCGATGTGGATGTGCTTACAGAGCTTGCCTCAAGGCATGAAATGCCGGCTCTGATATTAAGGCACCGGACGCTTGCCAAATTAAAATCAACATACGCCGATGCCCTCATAGAAATCATGAATCCTGAAACCGGGCGTGTGCATACGTCATATAACCAGACAGTCACTGCGACGGGACGGCTCAGCAGTTCAGACCCGAACCTGCAGAATATTCCGGTAAAAACCGACGAGGGGAAAGAGATACGAAGCGCCTTCGTACCTCAAAAGGGATGGCATCTTCTTTCAGCCGATTATTCCCAGATTGAACTCAGAATACTTGCCCACTGCTCTGATGACGAAATTCTGATCAAAGCCTTCTCAGAAGATGAGGATATTCATACGCGAACGGCGACAGAGGTATTCCAGGTATTTCCGGAATTTATAACGCCTGAGTTAAGAAGGCAGGCCAAGATAATAAATTTCAGCATCATTTACGGAATGGGCGCTTTCAGCCTTTCAAAAGAGCTTGGCATCAGCCAGAAGATGGCCCAGACTTACATCGACAATTACTTCGCAAGATACAAAGGAGTAAAGGCGTTTATCGAGCGGACAAAGAAAGAGGCTTTCGAGAACAAAAAATCGGCCACACTCCTCGGGCGCATAAGACTTCTTACCGATATAGACAGTTCGAATAAAATTGTACGGGCTGCTGCGGAGAGGATTGCTGTCAACACCCCGATACAGGGTACGGCGGCAGATCTCATAAAGGTTGCTATGATAAATATAGACAAGGCTATCGATGAAAGAGGCCTAAAGACCGCTATGCTGCTTTCTGTGCATGATGAGCTTGTGTTTGAAGTGCCGCCGGAAGAACTTGATGAGGTCAGCGGTTTTGTGAAAGATATCATGGAAGGGGTATGGAGTCTCAAGGTTCCTCTCAAGGTGAACATATCCTCCGGCAGAAACTGGGCGGAAGCGCATTAATTTCTTTACATCTCCGGTTCGGTGCCGTAAATAAGCCGTCTGATATTCTCCCTGTGACGGAAAAATATGAATAATGAAATAATCACGGCACAAAAGGTATAGGAAACAGAATGGTTGACAACCCATACCGCAAAAGGAAGAAGAGCTGAAGCGGCAAGAGATCCGGCTGATACCCGCCTGTACAAAATAATTACAATTACAAATAATATGACTGCCGTAAGAAAAGAGAGCGGTGAGATTACAAGAAAGCAGCCGGCAGCCGTTGCAACCCCTTTGCCCCCGCCTTTGAATTTCAGAAAAACCGGATAAAGATGCCCCCAGAAAGCGGCAACTGCCATGACAGCAATATAAAATTCACCGCATGATCCTTTATCGCCTGTCAGAACAGCGGCAATATATACGGGAATCGCACCTTTCAGAAAATCCCCGGCAAGGGTCAGGGCTCCGAGGGCAGTCCCGGCTACACGTCTGACATTTGTCGCCCCGATGTTCCCGCTTCCTTCAGCCCTGATATCATGGGATGTAAATTTTTTTGTAAGAATCAGCCCGAAAGGGATGGAACCTATCAGATACGCCCCGATAACCGGCCCGGCAAGCTTTATTATTTGAACAATACCCATTCTATCCTTCGATTATAAGTTTTCTGGCCGGAAAGATAGCACGGTTTGGTATAAATTCAAAGATCGTTTTCTGCTATTAATTTACTATCAGATTACACCGAATGAGGGATCACATCCCCCTGCGCCATACTCCTTCTGCGATTCATTATCACAACAAACCAAAGTATTAAGTATTGGTACAATCAGAGTCGCTCAGGCCGCACATAATGCCATAGAAAAGACCCCCTGCCCGAATCAGTCACCGAATCAGTCAATGATTGATAAAAATATATCGATCATGTTATCGTAATATTAAATATAAAAGGAGGCATCAGCGCGCAATCTGTAATCGCATCACTCAAATATCAGGCCGTAATACGGGATGAATAACTGACATTGAACCGGGAATGCGCTCGCGTTTCGGTTCAATAAAGTCTTAAGACATAAGATGATAAAGACGAAGGGAACAGATATGTCCAAAGAGGGTATTAATCTGGAAAGAAAAGGCAAGATTGCTGTTTTAACCATAGACCGTCCTCAGCGAAGAAACGCATTTAATGAACATATGTTTTCCTCCCTTGAGAAAGCAACAGGTGCATTAAAAAATAATCTGCCGCGTTCTCTGGTGATAACCGGCGCCGGAGATAAGGCATTCAGCGCCGGGTTTGACGTAAGTCCGGATAACCCTATGGTTTCGGATATTGCAGAATCAGCGGGTAAACAGGATGGTGCGCCGGCCAAACGGATAATCGTACACATACGGAAAGCAGTAGATGATTTGTTTTCCCTGCCTGTCCCGATCATAGCCGCCCTGAATGGATTGGCATATGGCGGAGGAGCTGAACTGTCAGTTCGATGCGATATGCGGGTCATGGATCCTGACACGGTGATATGCTTTTCGGAGGTCCGGCTTGGGCTGATGCCGGACTGGGGAGGCGGCCCGGCGCTTGTGCGACTGGTGGGGCCCTCAAAGGCAGCAGACTTGATTCTGACGGCCCGCAGGATTAAAGCCGATGAAGCCCTGCGTCTTGGTCTTGTGAACCGGGTCAGCAAGCCGGGGCAGGCGCTCAAAGAAGCCATATCGCTTGCTGAAATGATTGCCGTAAACGGCCCGAGGGCTGTAGGTCATGCCCTGGAAGTAATACGGCAGAGCATGAATCTTCCTTTCCAAAAGGCACTCGATCTGGAGGCCGAAAAAGCTGTTTCTCTTATCGTGTCCGGTGAATGTATTTATGGTGTGGCAGCTTTTTTAGAAAAAAAAGAACCCGAATTTCCGGATATCGTATAAAACCTTCGCATAGCACTCTGTTAAAGGCCGGATCTGGGAATGGAATAATTGCTCACGAAGCCTTGTTCCTATCTGCTTGTCTGGTCTATGTTAGACTATACAGTGGCATCAACGAAGTCTTATCATAAAATACATGCAGTTCGTCTGCGCCCCCACATCTCAACAAACTCTGCTGATCAGCGACAACTATAATTCCAGGAGCAAACCAAACAAACTCTAAGTTTATTTTTTAGTGACGATAAGATTCTCATAACCCAGTTCTTTCAATACTATAGGAAAGTACTGGAACATGGGTTTTACAACCGGCAGCAGTTTCAGCATCGCGGTGATTTTGCCGCCCTGTTTGACTTTCCCGCGGGTAACAGCGGCAATCGGATTTTCAAGCCCATGCCAGAAACGATGCGAGTGATCAGCGCTCTGTTTCGACCATACATCTTCTTTTATGTCGGTCGGACCGAGGTAAAAATTGCCGAAATATCCTTCCTTTTCAGGTTTGCTTCTCAAATCTATTGTAATTTCGGTGTCGGGATCAGTATATATGAACCTGATGATAATACCGGATCTGGCCAGTTTCGGACCGATTTTAGGGTCCGTCAGAACCTTTTCCATGAAGTAACCATAGATTTCATACAGGTGTTCAGCATCACGATAATATTCTCCCATAAAGATCCCCCTTTTATCGGCAGTTCAAAATCATTTATTTTTAGGTGCCTCAACAAAAACTTATCTGACAGGATTTACAGGATTTAACGGATCAACTGCGCCGCAGGCGATGGCTTATTGCCTGACCCGCATCAGGCGGGCAGGCAACATCCTGTCCATCCTGTTAATCCTGTCTAATAATCTTAATGAATCAATCATTTTCTTTGATCAAACCTCCGCCCAAACAGCACGCTGGCCACTGTTATGCGGAGCATTTGAAGCGTTCCCCCTGCCACTCCCCATGCCCTGGCATCCCTTAACATCCGCTCGACCGGGAAATCCTTGCTGTATCCGTACCCGCCGAAGACAAGCATGGCTTTATCCGTTACTTCTCTGACCATCTCATTGGCGTAACATTTGGCCATTGAAGCCTCATAAACAGACGGCAGCCCCTGACCGGCTCCAGCGGCAGCCCGATATACAAGCAGCCTTGCCGCATCGAGTTTCATTGCCATATCGGCAACAGAAAATTGAATATCCTGAAATTCACAAATAGGACGGCCGAACGCTTTTCTCTGCAAAGCATAACCTCTTGCAGCCTCCAGCGCTCCTCCGGCAGTTCCAAGGCACATAGCTGCATTTCCGCACCGCTCGATATCAAATGTCAGCATTAGATTTCCGAAATCTCCGGGCTGAATCACGACATCCTCTTTCGGCACTTTCACATTGTCAAAATACAGGTCGCAGGAAGGCATTCCGCGCAGCCCCATGAACTCTTCCTGTTTGCCGAATGTAAAACCCGGAGCGCCCTTTTCAAGAATAATCCCGCCGATTCCCTTATAGCCTCTGGTTTCTCCGAAACGGGTATACACAAGGTAATGGCTGGCAAAACCACCGCCGGTAATAAAGCATTTCCTTCCGTTTAAAATATAATGATCTCCTTTATCTTCGGCAAAAGTTGCAAGCGACGTGAGGTCTGAACCGGCTTCGGGCTCCGTCATGCATACCGATACACTCTGATTTCCCTTGCAGACTCCGGGTATTATGCTCCTTTTTTGCTTTTCCGTGCCGAACATATCAATGACACGCACCGGGCCGACGTTTGATTCAAAAACAGGCGCGGCAATCATGGGACTGTGCTTTGCCAGTTCTTCAATCGCCAGAACGGCGGTTATCGAAGGCTCTCCGCCACCGCCGTATTCGGGTGAAAGCGTCATGCCTAAAAGCCCCATATCGGCATATTTACCTATAAGGTGATGAGGGAATTCCCCGGTGGCATCGATGTGAACCGCCAGTTCTTTGAAGTTTTCCCGTTTGCCCATATCTTTAAGCGAGTCAAGCAACATCTTCTGTTCTTTCGTAAGACTGAAATCCACTGTTCACCCCTTGCATTTTAATTCAGGATTAATACAATTATCCGGGATTGTTCATCCGGAAATAAATTATTAAACTATTGAGTCGGACTTTTTGACTTCCAACGAACTCATCGATTATAATGAACCAGTTGGAAGTCATATGCGAACGGATTTGAGATTTTTGGGAAACAGATTTTTAAAGAACTGAGCGTTAAAAATCACAAGCCTTTGAGGGC
>RPRI01000108.1 GCA_003818505.1 Desulfobacteraceae bacterium
CCGGCCGTGGGCAGAAAGTGTGATATCCTTGGTCTCTAATAGCTGACCTCCATTGCTTAAGCCCCTCAGTGTGCCGGTGACTGTTTGAGCGCTCGTATTTATAACGGCTATCTCCGTTTGCCATGGATTGATTGTGGCTATGTGAGGAAAGAAGAAGGAGGCGGCGGGAGTGATGGGGTCGGTGCCGCCACTTTGCCACCGCTGATACCAGTAATTAAGCAGGGGAACGAATTCAGAGGTGGCTTTTTGCTGGCCCGTGGTATTTGGATGGCTGTCATCGGATGGATAATACGCAGTGTTGGATGCTGTGCCTATCACATGTTCGATGGCGCTGTTGTTCCATCGGTGGTGGTTCTCCGGAGCGGTGAGGACGTTGTAATAGTCGAACACCGCCACGTTGGATAGGGGATAGCCGTCCAGCCAGTCGTTAACCAGCCAGGAGGCAAATGCCCGTGCATTAGCGGAGCGTGTGGCGTCGGTCTCGGAGGCCATGAGAGGCGGCGCGGTGATGGCGATGAAGAGTTTGTCCGGCTGTGTTTGAAAGTAGGTGAGCAGATGATTGTAAACAGCCTTGGCATTTGCCACGGTGAAGTCGGAGGAAAGGCTCGTGGCCGGTGGGTCGTTGGGATTACCGTCAAGATTCGAGTTGGGAAAGCAGGACTTGAAGAGGATTATCAGGTTTTCCCCGGATGGAACGGACGCCAGCCGCGACCAATCCCCAAAACTATCCACATTCTGACCGGACTCCGTAAACAGCGCGCTCATAATGGCAGTGCTGTTTTCCCCGGTAAACCATTCGGGCCAGTCCGGGATGTCGGTGCGGTCACCGATTCCATTGGGGCCCCATCCGTAATTGGTGGCGCTGGCATGGTAATTGTTGTTCATTAGAGCTATTCCCAGGCCGCCATAAGGCCCGCCTTCATTGGAATCGGCCAGCCAGTTGCCGCCGGTGGAGTGATGGATAAAGACCAGCCGTACCGGTCTCGCGGGCGGCGCCGGTTCGGCCCAAACGACCGAAGCCGCAATGAGCAAGGCCAACGCGGCCAGAACACTTCCTTTCCAAGCATACTTCATGGTGTTCCTCCTTCTACTGTTGGGATTATCATTCACCGGAAAGAGGCTCCCGTATGGAATCTCGTTTCAAGCTACACCGGTAAACGGAATGCTATTTGGCGCAGCCTCAAGTTCGGCCTACCAGCCGATGGTCATTGATAATGAAATTCCTTTTTCGACGGTTTGAGTATAAGGCAAGAGAAGCTTGTATGTCAAAGTAAAATTGTCAAAAATGGGGGATGCTGAGCCGAAAATGCGGTAAGGATGTGTTGAGGCGACTCCTACCCGGGAAAATTCTAATCATCAATCATTTTTGTTATGACTTAAAGCACAGAGCGAAAAGATGTTAAGGTGTGAAGCGAAAATAACTACCTGCAGCTGGGAAGCAGCAGAAAAAGTTTGAGACAGGATTAACAGGTACGTCCTGGCGCTGCTCCTCGATGGGATGCTGGATACTGGAAAAACCAGATCTGAGCCAGGGATGGACAGGATAGTATGTTACATGCCGGACGGAAGTCGGGCAGGCAATAAGCCACACAGTTGATCCGTCAAATCCTGTAAGATAAATTTTTGTTGAGGAACCGGAAACCGATTTGTCGTTAAAGGCAAACATAAAAAAGGAAGACAGGATAGTATTCTCGGCTTCTCGCCGGATGAATCGCATAAAGGGTGAATCAATCGATCTGGTCATGACATCTCTCCTTTTGGGAAGAAAGAAACTTATGATCCGAACGAGTTCCCTGTTGTTCCCAGGCAGGAAACAGGTATGCAAATATACAGGATTACGGATATGCTCGATTCGAATAAAGCGCTGATTAAGGTATCATATAGACCTTTCGGCAGACTTGATGATATTCCCGGAACGGACATATTTTAGTATTGACAACAGCGGTATAATAATCCAGAATTCCTTGCAAAACTGATGGTTTCAGAAAAATAAAATCTTCCTTTGTATTATTTAATTACAGAAGGACTTGAAAATTCGTCAAAGTGTAATATTTTCAAAAATAATAAGAACAAGAAGCTGTTTATATTTTAAGGTGATAATAATTTATATAAAGTTCTAAAAGAAAGGATAAAGCAGACGATGAGTTACGATTTTAATGCAGATGAGATGTTTGAAATAGCGGAACAGCTTGAAAGAAATGGAGCGAAATTTTACAGGAATGCAGCTGCCGGGATTTCAGATCCTGCCGGCAAGGCCTTACTGATAAAGCTGGCCGGGATGGAAGATGAACACGAAAAGCGTTTCCATTCATTAAGAGCGACCCTGACGGAAAAGGAAAAGACATCCACGGTTTTCGATCCTCAGAATGAAGCCGTACTTTATCTTCGTGCCCTTGCCGACACCCGTGTCTTTTTTGAAAAAGAAGCTCCCGATGCATCCATGAGAGAGATCCTGAAATCGGCGATAGAGGCTGAAAAGGATTCGATTATATTTTATCTCGGCATGAAGGACGCGGTGCCTGCAAAACTCGGCGGAGAGAAGATCGAAGCGATCATCAAAGAAGAGATGGGGCATATAAGGATGCTGAGCGGAGAGCTGTCCGGGCTTAAAAAGTAGGTTACGAGAAGAAAAGGGTTCAAGGGGTCAAGTGAATATTTCTTCTATCCTGAGACCTTTGAAGAACATCCCATTTTGATAAAATCTTAAAAGCCAAAATTCAGACGGCAAAGTAAAGAGCTCATTATGCAAGGCGCATGAATCTTGAGGAATGAATCGTACTTATTGGTACGCTGCAATGACGAAAGATGAAGCGCGACACAGCAGAATGACTTTTTACGAAGCCATCTGATTTTTGCCGTGTTCTGAAAGAGTTATAAGCCCTGGGCGGTCAAGAAGTTTTATATTTTTCCCCTCTACCTCAATCAATTTCATGTCCGTCATCTTTGAAAATATCCGCGACAGGGTTTCCGGGATGGTTCCGAGAAGGCTTGCAAGCTGGTTTTTTGAGATTTTCAACCTGATGTTGTTGTTTCCGTCCTGTTCTCCGGCAAGATATATGAGATATGATGCCAGCCTGCCCGGAACTTCTTTTAAAGAAAGATTTTCGATTTGGATCGTAAATTGCCTGAGCCTCATGGAAAGAACCGCAAGCATGCTTAAGGAAAGGGACGGATTTGCTGTAATAAGTTCCACGAAATCCGTTCTGGGGAAAAACAAAAGATGGCTTTTTGCAAGAGCTTCCGCATTAGCCGGAAAGGGCTGGCCTGTAAATACGGGGACTTCGCCGAAAGGTTCTCCAACTCCGAAAATATGAAGAATCTGTTCCTTCCCTTCCGAAGAGACCTTGTAGATTTTAACCAGGCCTTCTGCGATCACAAAAAAGCCGTTTCCCGGGTCACCTTCTGAAAATATGGTTTCTCCCCTGGTAAACCGCCTGCTTACGGTAATCTTTCTTAATTCATTGAGCTGTTCGCGCGGAAGCCCCTCAAAAAGCGGGACGGCGGAAATTATTTCAAAAAGATTGACCATAGTTTCCCTATTGACTGGTGATGGCATAAGGGTTCCAGGAGTCAAGGGTTCAAGGGTTCCAGTGAAAGGAAAACCTTCCAGAACTTCACCCTATTCTCCTACCGTCTAAAATATTGCCTTTTTCTTGACATAAGTCAAGGCAAAGAGATTTTAAATAGTATATTTTCATCTCAAACATCGGAACAACTATACAATACAAAATAAAAAAGGAGAATAAATCATGTTTTGTTATCAGTGCGAACAGACGTCAAAAGGGGAAGGATGTTCAAAAATAGGTGTATGCGGTAAGAGCCCGGAAGTTGCCGCCCTGCAGGATCTTCTTATATATGCTGTCAGAGGATTGTCCCTGTATGCTCTCGCAGGATACAAGGCGGGAATTACCGACAAAGAGATCGACAAGTTTACCTGTGAGGCGGTTTTTTCAACGTTGACGAATGTGGATTTTGACCCGGCCAGGTTTCAGAAGCTTATTGAAAAGTGCGTAACTTATCGGGAACTGCTAAAAGAAAAACTTTTAAAAGCCGGTATAAAACCGGACTTTACCGAAGAAGCCGCTTCCTTTGTGCCCGCAAAGAAAATCGAAGGGCTTGTTGCCCAGGGAGAAAAAGTCGGAGTTAAGAGCGATCCCGGCATCAATCCCGATATTTTATCACTCCAGCAGATACTGACATACGGAATAAAAGGCGTTGCGGCTTATGCGGATCATGCAATGATTTTAGGAAAAACGGACGAGAGGATATACCGGTTCGTTTACGAGGCAATGGCCGCCGGGTTGAATAAAAATATGGGGGCGGATGAGCTTGTTGGCCTTGTTTTAAAATGCGGGGAAGCAAATCTTTGGGCTATGGAGATGCTTGATTTTGCCAATACAGGCACATACGGTCATCCTGTTCCGACAAAGGTTCCTCTTTATGCGAAAAAAGGGAAGGCTATTCTTGTTTCAGGGCATGACCTGAAAGATCTTGAAGAAATATTAAAACAAACCGAAGGAAAAGGAATAAACATTTATACCCACGGGGAGATGCTTCCCGCACACGGTTATCCGGAACTTAAAAAGTATTTCCACTTTTTTGGCCATTATGGAACAGCATGGCAGAACCAGGCCAAAGAATTTGCCGAATTTCCCGGTGCGATACTGATGACGACAAACTGTATTCAGAAGCCGAAAGATTCATACAAAGGCAGCATCTTTACAACGGGTCTTGTCGGATGGCCTGATGTAGTACATCTAGAGGATAAAAACTTTGCGCCTGTAATCAATAAAGCGCTTTCCCTGCCTGGTTTTGAAAAAGACACGGAGGGCAAAACAGTCATGGTGGGTTTTGCGCGCAATGCGGTTATGGGGGTGGCGGGTCAGGTTATTGAAGCGGTGAAAGGCAAAGCGATAAGGCACTTCTTTCTTGTTGCGGGATGCGATGGAGCGAAACCGGGCCGCAATTACTACACCGAATTTGTCGAAAAGGTTCCGAAAGACTGTGTTGTACTGACACTTGCCTGCGGCAAATTCCGCTTCTTTGATAAGGACCTCGGTGATATCGGCGGAATACCACGGCTTCTTGATATCGGGCAGTGCAATGACGCTTACTCCGCAATACAGATCGCGGTTGCTCTTTCAAAGGCTTTTAACTGCGGGGTTAACGATCTTCCGCTTTCGATGATTCTTTCATGGTATGAACAGAAGGCGGTTGCAATTTTACTGACACTTCTTTATCTTGGAATAAAAGATATCAGGTTGGGGCCAACTCTTCCGGCATTTATAACACCTAATGTACTGAATGTTCTGGTTTATAAGTTCAATATAATGCCGATAAAGACTCCTGATGAGGATCTGAAGGCGATATTAGGATAGGATTCAAGGGGCCAAGGGGTCAAGGGTTCAAGCGAAAACACTTGACCCCTCGCATCCTCGAACCCTGGGACCCTTTTATCTTTCTGACAATTTTTTTGGAGGAACCTTTATGAAATGCCCGGGACAGGACAGCCGGTACTGGAAGCAGGGCGCCATCTTCGATGTGAAGTGCCCGAAATGCGGCGGCAGCGTCGAGTTTTTCAAGGATGATACGGCGCGAAAATGCAGCAGCTGCGGATACAGATTCATAAATCCGAATATGGATTTCGGATGCGCATCCTACTGCGAATATGCCGAACAATGTTTAGGAACACTTCCCGAAGAGCTTCTTGCCAAGAAAGAAGATTTGCTGAAAGACAGGGTCGCCGTTGAAATGAAAAGATATTTCAAGTCCGATTTCAAGCGTATCGGGCACGCCTCAAAAGTCGCCCGGTACGCTGAGCGGACAGGAAAAGCTGAAGGCGGCAATCTTGCGGTAATTCTGTCGGCTGCCTATCTTCATGATATTGGAATTGTTGAAGCTGAAAGGAAATTCAACAGTACGGCGCCGAAATACCAGGAAGCGGAAGGGCCTCCTATTGCAAAAGCGATATTGATGAAGCTTGGTGCGAAAGAGAACCTGATCAATGAGGTTTGTGATATAGTTGGTCATCATCATCATCCGAGACCCGATGACAATATAAATTTTAAAGTTGTTTATGATGCAGACATGATAGTCAATATCGAAGAAAACATGAAAGATAACCCTATCGATAAAGATAAACTGTCAGAAATTATAGATAAATCATTTTTAACAGAAACCGGCAGGATTGTTGCCCGCGAGGTTCTTATAAAAGCATAGGATTCAAGGGGTCAAGGGTTCGAGTGAAAGAAAAGCATGTCAGAAATTCGTCTGAGATGTCGGATCTGTGAGGAGGATGAAAAAAATCTCTGGCGAAATAATTGATAAAACAAACACTTGAACCCTCGAATCCTCGAACCCTTGGAGGAGAATTCGACATGAAAGTAAAAAGAAAAATAATTGAGATCAATGAAGAGCTGTGTGACGGCTGCGGGCAGTGCGTGACGTCATGCGCGGAAGGCGCGCTTCAGATTATAGACGGAAAAGCAAAGGTTGTTTCCGATAACTTCTGCGACGGGCTTGGAGCATGCATCGGCGAATGTCCGACAGGGGCTCTTAAGATAATAGAGCGGGAAGCTGACGAATTTGACGTAGAGGCCGTTGAAAGACACCTTCATGATAAACAAAAAAAAGAGGCGGTGACAGAAGCTGCGTCACCTTGCGGATGCCCTTCGGCAGCAATACAGAGTTTTACCTGCGAGGAAGCCAACAAGCCTTCTTTTATCGGAGAAGCAGGCAGTTCAACCCTTTCCCACTGGCCGATTCAGATAAAACTTGTTCCGGCAAATGCTTCTTTTCTTAAAGGAGCCGATTTGCTTGTGCTTGCCGACTGCGTGCCAGTCTCTTTTCCGACCCTTCACAGGGATTTTCTGAAAGGAAAAGTCGTTATGATGGGGTGCCCCAAGTTCGACGATGTCCAGGAATATATAGATAAATTCGCAGATGTTTTTAAAACAGCCGGAATAAAAAGCGTGACCGCTGTTATAATGGAGGTTCCATGCTGCTCGGGTCTTCCCATGATAGTTAAAAAGGGAATGGAAAAATCCGGTGTGAATGTGCCCATGGAAAAGGTAGTGATAAGCACCAAGGGGAAAGTCTTAAGTCGTAAGTTGTAAGATAATGGTCAAAGGCGCAGAGGCACAAAGGCACAAAGCGGAAAAATGTAGGGTGTAAGGCGAAAGGCAAAAAACATAGCTATTTTGTTTTGACTTCGCTTTCTTTCCCGGGGAATTCCCTGTAAACATATACTTTTCCTGTTTTCAGGGCCTCTTCTGAAGCTTCCTTTATAGTATTGAAGCGATGCTTGAGCTCATAGAAGCCATGCCACCATGCATAATCCGGGGCCATCATAGCTGAACCCATCCTGGCCCTTCTTCCCTCATGGTGCCATAATTCATAGAATTCCCATTCAAGCTCCTCATCAAAATAGCTTATTTTTGACAGGATTCCTTTTGCGTAAAGATTATCCATGATTTTTGAGGCAGGTTTATAGTAATTGCTCTCATAGTTTGAAATAACATTGTCAAGATTTTTAAAATGTGAATTTGTCCATTCTTCCGAATGGCACTGGCGGCAAACCATTTCCATCTTGCCCCTCTCTGTTTTCCAGTCTGTCTTTGCCGGGAAAGCCTTGAAATCGGAAGGTCGGACAGTAGAAGGAGCCTGTAATTCCCACGACAGCCTTTCAGTAACATCGTGAGACCTTGAAACCCCCTGTGCTGCCGACATATGGCATGTTGAGCATGTCGGCGCCCTGAAATCCCTTCCCGCCAGCCATTTACCGTCATCAGTTACCCACTTCCATTCCGTAGCTTCGGCATTGTAGATGGCCCCGTGTTTAGATTCATTATAAAGCTCTATCTGGGGATGGTCCGGACCGAGATGGCACTGGCCGCAGGCTTCAGGCTTTCTTGCCTCGGCAACAGAGAACCTGTGCCTTGTATGGCAGCTTGAACAGCTTCCCAGGCTTCCGTCCGGATTTTTCCTGCCGACTCCGACATTCGGCCATGATCCTTCGGCAGGTTTGCCGTCTTTTATATCAACGACTGTTCCGTGACAGACATAACATCCGCTGTTGCGCTCCACCTCGTTGTTCATGCCCAGTTGAAGCCATTTGTCGATTTTCCACATTATCTCTATCGTGTTTGCGTGTTTGCTTTTTGCGTATTCGGCTGTTTCTTTCGGATGGCATTCCGAACAGGTTTTCGGGCTCACAAAAGCAGTTACAGGAAGAGACGAATGTTTCATGTGGGATGAACTTGCCACAGACGAAAGCTCTCCTGCCGCCTTATGGCATTTATAGCAATCCACTCCGACTCCGGCATGAAGACTCTGCTTCCAATCAGCATATACACCAGGATTCAGTTTTTTATGACAATCGATACAGTTTTTTGCGGCAAGAGATTCTCCGGACAAAGTTTCAGGAATTACCGCGAATCCCCAGCGCCAGGAGGCTATGCAGAAAATTATAAGAAGTATGATGACCATGTTTGAATAGGCCATAAATATAAAGAACTTTCTTATCCCGCTTATCTTTTCGGGCTGTTTTTCCACACCCTTGACCTCGGCGACAAACCTCACCTTTTCCAGCACTTCGGGGCCGTGAGGCGCCCCTTTTATGGCCTCTGTAAGATCCGTTCCAGCGGAATGCTTTCCGAAATGTCTTCCGTTTTTCCACTTTGTGCTTTCCGATACATCATAAATCTTCCTGTCGTGAACAATGCAGGCTGGTTTGCCCGATGATCCGTCAAAATCTTTAAGATTTTCAAAGGTAATTTCACCTGAATCGAGTATTGCCTGCTTTGTGGCCTGCGATTCCTTTTTCATCCTGCTGTGTATGAATGTAACGGCAGTAACGGCAAAGATAAGCATGAGTATGAAAAGCAGTATTTTAATAAATAGAATGCGTCCGAAGGCGTTATCGAAAAAGTGTCCGAACCTGTCTATGCGGAACCAGGTGAGATAGATGCCGGTTATTGTAAGTGTAATCAGGCACGATATGCCGAGGATGCGTTCGCCTTTCGGGAGCCCTCCGGTAATCTGGGAGGGTTTAACGAAAATGTGTATGTAAAATATGGCGCCGACCAGTATGAACGCGGCAAGGATGTGCAGATATCCTATAATGAATCTTGCTGTCTTGTGGAAAGCGCTCTGGACTTTGACGGCCTTTTCGATGATGTTGAGGGGAATCGGATACTGGTAGCCGTTTTTTATATATGCAATGCCGGCGGTTTTTATGGCGCCCCCGGTCTTCTCCTCATGACAGAATATGCAACCTTTTCCGGTTTTTTTTGCGTACTCTTCTCTGGCCGATGTTGAGCCGGTTAACAACAAAAGAAATAGAGCTGCAAGGATGATATATGCTGATATTCTTTTTGCTGTCATGATGTTGTCCTGATTTTGCCATGAAGGCCACAGAAAGGAGAACAAAAAACGGTTCATTGCTATAACCGATATGGTAAAGGCTTTCCTGTTTTGTTAATCCGTAATTATATGAGTTGATTGCAAGAGTCAAGGAGATATTAGGGAGAAACTTGTGCTGCCCTTAAAATCCATTATTCCTGAACTTTCAGGAGTTATCCGACATCACCTTGAGTAGTTGATCGATACCTTCTGAAATTTCGCGACTGCCGGTATAAGTGACAATTGCCTGTCCAGGTCGTATCACTACGCAGGTTGGTGTGCTTTTAACCGAAAATCGCTTGATCAATGCCACCCACTGATCGAATAGAGGTTTTACATCTAATGGCACAAGTTTGATGTGTTTCGCCTTAAACTTTTGGATTAATTCACTTTCTGCGTTTACGCTCCTGGTTCGGGCGATATCAAATAATGCGCGCCGGACAAGCAAATTTTCGGTAAAACTGTCGACCGCGTTGATTGCATAAAGATAATATTTGGAGAAAACCGGTGTTAACGCGCTGATAGGCATATCCACGAAGGTTATTCCTGCGCCCGACTGGTGGAGTTTAGTCAGAGCGTATTCAAGATACGGTTCAATCGACTGACATGGCGGACAAAAGTAATCCGAGAAAATAAATATTTCGACAGGACCGGAACCATCGGAAAAAATGTTTTCAGGGGTTTCATCTGCCGGAGCCAATACAGGGTTCATCAGCATAAATGCAAGAATCAGAATCAATATTTGGTCGCGCAACATAGATGCTCTTCAAGTTTTTTGGTTATGACGGCAACTGTCGTTAATATTGTCAATCAGATGATTTATAGGCCGCTGATCTGAAAAAAAAAGTATAAGCCGTCAGATATGTGGCAACAGCCAGAAAACTCAGGTCACGTGCCACAGTCCATAGATCGGCCGGCCCTTCGGTTGCTTCCGTTGAAAAACAGCCACAATTAATATCGAGTCCGCGGATTAAGTTGAAAACCAGAGCTCCGAAGAATATTGCCAAAATGCAGGTGCTGATAACAGTTGCTCCCGGCAGCCAGAGCCCGCTGATCAGGCAAAGCCCGATCAGCAACTCCAGCCATGGCAGAACCAGCGCCGTTAAATTTATGAGTCCGTCAGGTAGAATCTGGTAATTATAAACTGCCTGGGCAAAGGCTTGAGGATTTAGGATCTTATCGTAACTGGCGTACAGGAAAACAGCGCCCAGAAAGAAGCGTGAAGCATAAAAGATAATCATCCACATCTTTGAGGCGTTTTGTTTATTTATTATTTTTTTCTCTGCCATAGCTTTATTTTCCCACATCCACCGGCAGGCCGGCCTGCTGCCAGATTGTCCAGCCATTGACCAGCATGCGCACATTCTTAAAGCCTGTCTCTTTAAGGAAAAGGGCAAGTTCGTGGCTCAGGTCGCAGCTCTCTCCATCACAGTACGTAATTACCATTTTTTGACCATTAAGCCGGTCTGCCAATTCCATAAAATAGCTATCCACCGTCTGCCAGGGGCAATTGAGCGCGCCCTGAATGTGTCCTTCAGCATATTGGCTTTCAGGTCTAGCGTCGAGGAACAAAGCTTCGTCATTGTTGAATAGTTGTTTGGCCTGCTCCAGAGAAATGATCATACTGTCACCGGCCGCATCTGAAAATCGATCTTCAACCGACCAGTTGCCTACAAGTGGTAAGCCGTCAGTACGCAACTGGTTTGTTCCGGCTGCGATCAGACAAGCCAGTATGATCAGAGCCGGCATCTGCCACATGATTTGTTTAAATGCAGTAGATATTTGTTTCATCATAATCGCTTTACATAAATTATCGGTGGCAAACAGAACTTTGCCGAATTTTGGTTTTTGAACCGAAACAGCGAGTGCGTTCCCCTCTGCTTGCGGCTGAGAGATTCTCTGTCATGGTTTGCTCGTTAAATGACAAACTCCTGTCGGTGTCTCCATTGCATGCGGAAAATATTTATTCCTGATCCAAAGAGCAACATTTACAAGACTTATTAATACCGGAACTTCAACAAGCGGCCCTATTACTGCGGCAAATGCCTGCCCCGAATTTATACCGAATACAGCTACTGCCACGGCAATTGCAAGCTCAAAATTATTCGACGCGGCAGTAAAACTCAATGTTACCGACTGCTCATAGGTGGCCCCGGCTTTCATTGAGAGAAAAAAAGAAACAAAGAACATGACAAAAAAATAGATGCAAAGAGGAACTGCCACACGAATGACATCAAAAGGAAGCTGGACAATATATTCGCCTTTAAGCGAAAACATCACAAGGATAGTAAACAGAAGAGCAATAAGAGTGATAGGGCTTACTCTGGGAATGAATTTCTCTTCGTACCATTTTTTCCCTTTTGTCTTAAGGCTTATATATCTTGTAATCATGCCGGCAATAAAGGGAATTCCTAGATATATGAATACGCTTTCAGCAATCTGACCGATTGAAATATTCACCACCATCCCTTTTAATCCCAGCCGTGCAGGGAGAACCGTGACGAAAATCCATGCATAAACGGAAAAAAAGAGCACCTGGAATATGGAGTTGAAGGCCACAAGACCTGCACAATATTCGGTATCGCCGGATGCAAGATCATTCCAAACTATCACCATCGCGATACATCTTGCAAGGCCGATAATGATAAGCCCGACCATGTATTCCTGATACCCGGATAAAAATGCGACGGCAAGCAGAAACATCAATATCGGACCGATAACCCAGTTCTGGACCAGCGAAAGAGCGAGAACTTTATAGTTTTTAAAGACCTCTTTCAGTTCCTCATATTTTACCTTGGCAAGGGGGGGGTACATCATAAGGATGAGGCCGATTGCAATCGGAATATTGGTGGTGCCGACCTGAAATATGTTGATGACATTCTTTATGCCCGGAAAAAAATATCCCCAGAAAACACCAATGAACATTGCAAGAAAAATCCAGAGAGTTAAAAACCTGTCAAGAAACGAAAGCTGCTTTTCGTATGGCATATTTAATACTCCTGACAATATGTAAACCTTATTATATTAAGTCATAAAAGGGTTGAATATAAAATACAGGCCAAGAAAACCTATTATCACTCCGGCACCTTTGCGGAACCAGTTGCCGGCGCCCTGCCATGATCTGTTTTCCGTCAGCCTGCGGATCAGGGCTGTTGAACTCCCGGCCACAACGATCGGCAAACAGTGCCCCAGCGCGAACAGCATAATCATCATAATTCCCGTCAGGATCTGTTGCTGGACGGTGACAATAGCCAGTATCGGAGCAATGAACCCGAACGTGCAAGATCCGGACAGGACGCCGTAAGCAAGTCCAAGACCGAATGCTCCCCGGATGCCTCTGAGATTAAGACGGTAAAGCAGCGAACCCGACATCGAGCATGCCTCTACTCCAAGCATCCCCATTGCCACCCAGATCAGCACGCCGCCGACCAGTACCTGCCACCAGATTCCGACATCGCCTAGCATCCTTCCGAGCAAAGCGCAGATAATGCCGATCAGGGCAATGGTGATAAAAAGCCCCAGCGTAAAGGCGCCCGCATACCAACCGGCCTGCCGGGGATCGACGGCTTTATCCTGGCCGGCAACATAGGCTACGATAAGCGGAATTGATGCAAGATGACACGGGCTGAATACTACACTGACCATGCCCCATAAAAAACATCCGAAAAAAGCAAAACCAGTGCCGCCTGTCATCCAATGGTTAACCGTAAGAAAAAAAGATTCAATCATAAGCTATTTATTTTACTCCCATTTTGGTAAGCTGGCCGACAATATCGGATTCACTCATAAAGCCCTCATGCCGATAAACTTCCTTTGCGTTAGTATCGAAAAATATCTGGGTAGGAATCGCTCGGATTTTAAACCTGATTGCCGGTTCACGATCTTTCCAGACATCATAAAAATGGATGACCGCTTTCCCGGCATATTTCTTTTCCATCTTTTCCATTATAGGCGCCATCATTTTGCAGGGAACGCAGGCTTTGGCTCCAAGATCTATCATAGTGACCGTGCCTTTGGCCGGGATATTATCCGCGAAAGCGGCGGATAAGGATGCGCATAATAATAAAAACAATACTAAACTTGCAGTTTTATAGTAAAATTTTAACATGATTTCCCTTATAAAAATAATGAATGTTTTTTCAGATAATGCCGGAATATACAGAGTGTGGCATAAATCTTCTATTTCACGAATATCGCCGATTCTGTCTCATATTATTTCCTTACGGGACTATCGCAGGAATCTCGATGCCCCGGCTTGTCGATCTCGCACAGTAGCCCTCCGTTACCGCACCGGACGGTTTCAAACTGCAGAATCGGATGGTCGATGCCGAAACGATGATAAAGGTCGTGACGGATTTTTTTACTCAGCATCTCCGTTTGGCTCACCGTCTGATCGTTTACTTCCACATGGCATGAAAAAGCGATGCTGGAGGAAGACACGTTCCAGGCGTGCAGGTAATGCACGGCACAAACTTCGGGAATATTTTCAAGAAAATCCTTTATTTTTTGAATATCGATGCCCTTAGGAGTGGCATTCATTAGAACCGTCGTAGCTTCCTTGATTATGCTCCAGCAGTTTTTCAAGATGAAAACAACGATCAGCATCGACAGCAGCGGGTCCATCCAGTACCAGGGTTTAAAGATGAGGATTGCCCCGCTGATCAGGACTACCAAGGATGTCAGCATATCCCCCATCATGTGCAAAAAAGCGCCGCGGACATTCAGGTTGTCTTTGGAATCCCGGTGCAGCAGCCAGGCGGAAAAGCCGTTTCCCAAAATGCCGACTCCCGCCAGGATCATGACTATCTTTCCGGCTACCGGCTCCGGATGCCGGAGCAGGATAACAGCTTCATAAACGATGAAAATAGAGGCCCCCACCAGAATTGCTCCGTTGATAAGCGCAGCCATCACCTCCGCTCTCTGGTATCCGAAGGTGTTTTTGGCAGAGACGCCTTTTTGCCCGATTCTAAAGGCCACGTATGAAATCAGCACAGCGGTAAAATCGCTGAAATTATGCATGGCGTCCGAAATCAGCGCCACGCTGTTTGAAATGATCCCGCCCGCAACCTGAGCGATCGGAATGATAAAATTAAGCGCCAGGGTCAGCAATAAGCGCGATCCGCTGTTCTCCGTTACATCTACATGGTCATAATGGTGGACGCCTGCCTGAATCCGGTTCTCATGCCGGTGTGCTCCCGGTTGCAATAAATTATCTTCATGTAAACCACCTGAATCTGTTTGCGGATTTTCCATATCTTCAACTTCCTAATTTCTTTATCCACACTTTTATATCTTCTTTTTTGGGAATTTTGCCGACACTCTTGACCTCGCCGTCGACAATTACAGCCGGTGTTCCGAATACTCCGTATCCGGCAATTTTCATGATATCGGTCACCTTTTATCTTGTGTACTGCCCTATCGAGAGTTCTGTCCAATCAAATGTGAATGTTGAAGTAAATCAATATGTATTTCAGCGACACATAAAGAAACAAGAATCCAAAAAGAGCTTTTAGGACGTTGGGCTTGAATTTGGCGACCAGCTTCGCTCCATAGGTCGCGCCGATGAGTGCCCCGACGCCCAATGTGACGGCTATGGGGATATTGACGACGCCCTGGTAGATTTTGAATGCGGCGCCGACCAGCGCCATCCAGACAAACGCTGCCATAGACGTGCCGATGGCCAGCTTCATGGGGGCCTTCAGAAAGTAGAGGAAGGCAGGCACCAACGCGTAGCCGCCACCCAACCCGATAATGCCCGTCAGAGTGCCGACGGCTGCCCCCAAAACGGATTTCGAGGTGACCGTGCCGGGCATGGACGTTCCGGCAGGCGGGGGCGGCGTTTTTCCTAGGAGGCCCTCATAGAGCATCCGCAGAGATACCAGAATAAACGCGATGCCGATGATGAGGTCGATTACGCCGCCGTAATCTTTAATATATGCGAAAATAACAGAGCCTATGATGACGCCGATCACGCCGCTGACGCCGACCTGAATAGCCGTACTTTTATCCACGTTTTTCATACGCCAATGCTGATAGGCGCCGGAGCCCGCTGTAAAAACCACCGCTGTTAAAGTGGTTCCCACGGCAATAGCCGGATCGAAATGAAAACCAAAACGGATCACCGGCATCATCAGGGCGCATCCTCCGGTTCCCAAAAGTCCTCCGACAATTCCGGCAATGATTCCTGTCAAAAAGTAGATCACATAGAACGTGGCATACCTCCTTGATTGATTATTTTAATAACCCTCATGTTTTGTAGAGGTTTTGCCTCCGAATATCAGGGAGCAACTTCACTGACCCTGCTGAACAGGCAAAGATCATATGATTATTTCCCGGGGCACAACAATCCCGAGACATATCATCCTCCTTTAAGCATATTCTTTCTATGGCGCTTATTTTTTTATCCACGCTTTTATATCTTCCTTTTTTGGGATCTTGCCGACACTTTTAACCTCGCCGTCGACAATTACAGCCGGTGTTCCGAATACTCCGTATCCGGCAATTTTCATGATATCGGTCACTTTTTCGATGTTGGCCGCAACACCTTCTTCGGCAACAGCCTGCCGGACAATCTCTTCTGTTTGTTTGCATTTCGGGCACCCGGGCCCAAGAATTTTTATTTCCATGAATTCATCCTCCTGCATCATATAATCATATTAAAAAGGTATCCTACAATCAGGATCCCAAAACCGACAACACCGGCAAATGTCGCTATCAGCGCTGGTTTCAACACCTTGCGCAGAATCACCATTTCAGGCAGGGAGAGCGCGATCACTGACATCATAAATGCCAGCACTGTCCCTAAAGCCGCGCCTTTTTCAATCAGGGCATGAACCACGGGTATGATACCGGCCGCATTGGAATACATCGGGATGCCGATTAAAACGGCTATCGGAACAGACCACCATGCGCCTTTTCCCATGATGGAGGCCATGAATCCTTCGGGGACATACCCGTGGATGCCGGCGCCCACAGCAATTCCCAAAATCACATAAATCCAGACCTTTCCGACAATCTCCTTAACTGCATCAATGCCGTACCGTATACGGGTCGTCCAGTTCAGGTTTTCCTCGACTATTCCATTTCCGCCCGCCTGGATCTGCAAAACCCAATCTTCAAGATGGCGTTCCATGCGGAGCTTTCCTATAACCCATCCGGCAATCATAGCAATAAGAAGGCCGGTGCCAAGGTAAATGGCGGCGATTTTCCAGCCGAAGAGCCCGTAGAGAAGCACAAGAGCGATTTCATTGACCATTGGAGCCGATATCAAAAATGAAAAAGTGACTCCAAGGGGAACGCCGGTTGTCACAAAACCGATAAATAGAGGAACTGCTGAGCAGGAGCAAAACGGCGTAACAATTCCGAGAAGAGAAGCCAGGATATTCCCGATCGCTTCCTTTTTACCTGCAAGGATTTTACGTGTTTTTTCCGGCGTAAAGAAAGACCGGATGACTCCGACTCCAAAAACCACAAGTATCAGCAGCATAAGCACTTTCGGGGTTTCAAACAGAAAAAACTCAATTGCGCTGCTAAGGTGATTTTCTTCAGGCAGATTCAGTAAACTGTATGTAACTGCGCGTGAAAAATCAGACAGCCGCTGATATATAAGCCACCAGATCACAAGAACCGGTAAAGCATAAAGTATATACCGCCTCATTCCATTATTTTTTTCAGAGGCGTTTCCAGCATCAGGGTTATTTGATACGGTATTGCAGCATTTAGTGTTGTTGATGATTTTCATTCAGAACCCCTATTCTTTTCTAAAGTCAGACGGCAAAGTAAAAAGCTCATTATGCAAGGCGCGCGAATCCTGAGGAATGAAGCGTAC
>RPRI01000109.1 GCA_003818505.1 Desulfobacteraceae bacterium
GGAGGGGGAACGGTGCGCTTGTTCCAGGAAGTGGGTTGGGGCAATGCCATGCGCTATCTTCTCACAGGGGATGAAATTACGGCCGATGAGGCCCTGCGTATGGGTCTGGTGCAGCAGGTCACCGAACCCTGTGCGGAGCTTGAAGCCGCTATCGAGTTGGCCCGAAAAATCGCCAAGGCTGCCCCCCTCGGAGTCATGGCGGCGCTGAAATCGGCGCGGATCGCCCGCACGGAGGGAGACCGGGCCGCCCTGGCGCGCCTCATCCCGGACCTATTGCCACTCATGCAGAGCGAGGACGTAAAGGAAGGAATAATCTCTTTCCTGGAAAGACGAGAGGCGAATTTTAAAGGGAAATAACAGCAAAAAGGATGCCGAAATCAGGACAATAAAGAAATTCATGGTGCCCCTCGATATAATTACTATGACACCGGAAGAATATGAGAACAAAGAGTCTCTTATGGCCGGGTATGCGCATAAGGGAGAGATTATATATGAAAATTGAAAGCTGATTCCGGCATCCCACAGAAGACACATCATGCTTTCAAACTGATTTATCAGGGAGCGAATAAGAATAGATACCGCAGGTCACAAATCAAGTTTAAAAGATTAAATGTTCCCTATATCATTCTCTTTCTTCTTTCTGTGTTGTTCAGCCGTTAGAATATTTTCAATCCGGATTTTTAGATCTGGGATATCATTTTCAACAATGTCCCAGACCATTGCGTAATCCACTCCAAAATAATGGTGGATAAGCCGATCACGCATTCGTGTCATCAGCTTCCATGCAATTTCCGGATTCTTCTCCTTAAATTCCTCGGGAATCTTTTTTTGAAGCTTCACCGATAATTTCCAGACTACGGCTGAAAGCACGCTTCAACCTATCATCCCTCATGAAAAAATCTTAGGACAATTCTTTCGAGTCATTGATGAGATAATTGATTTCATCAAGAATGTGCATGAGAAGATCAGGAAGTGATAGGGACATACTGAACCTCACTTAAAATATGACGCCCTATATATGGACTAAGACCCTGCTTCGTGACCAGGTCAAAATTTCCGCCAAGATGCATTTCAAGGAAATCACACAGTCTGTTATAACTGCGAAAATTATGATGTTCAGGCTCAAACTCAACCAGGAAATCGTAGTCGCTCATTTCAGAATCATCACCGCGCAGAACAGATCCGAAAAGCCCGATATTCCTGACACCGATACTCTTCAAATCAGCCTGATGATCCTTTAATAATTTAAAGACAGCGGTTTTTCTATCCATTTGTTTCCGATCCTGTCTGAAAATAATTTCTCTAAAACAAATAACAATTTAAAATAATTAAGATAAATGCTGGCCTATAGTTACCATTTGGAAGCAATACAGTCAAGGGGCATCTTCCGCTCATTGTATAACTTGCAAGAATAACAGAAGGTATCAATATAAGCTCCATAGACGCATCAATAATAGTTTTTCCAGGCATGAGATCCCGATTTCTATCAAGTTATTTACTTATTTATGGACATCCCTTATACTTCCAAGTTATTTACTTATTTATGGACATCCCTAATACTTCCCATAACGGCGTGCATCACCGGGAGTCGGATTTATCGGCGACCCGGTGAATGCCATAGTTGAGCATATTATATTCCTATTGAAGGCTTTTGTCGAATTCCTTAACATCTTCAGCGTTAATCAGCTTTATGATTTCACTTGACGGAACGACCCTACAAAGACCTGCATTCTCTTCAAAAGTTATTCTTGGTCGCTTTGTTTGGACACTGACGGCAGTATCAATATAAGGTATGTAAGAGGAAATAACACCTATCAGCATCTGCTTGTCAATATAGTTCGATAGTTTTATGCCGCCAATTTGGTGTGACGGCATATATACTACTGGCCCACCACTGTTTCCCGGAAATGCAAAACCGTCAAGTATGTAATAATCAGGAGTCTTGAGTGCAACCAATGAACTTCTTAAAATCGGCATTGCATAATCATCTGAACGAAGACCCATTGGAAAGCCAAGAATAAGCGAGGGTGTACCAGGTTGGACGTTCTCATCCTTAAGAAACATGGCTTGCGGAATTGTTATAACATCTGAGTCTGGATATCGGTATAAAAATCTAACGGCTACGTCTGCCGATTTAGATAGGAACCAACTACCGCAACCTGCTTTAAACAAACTCTCATCACTTATGATTTTGCTTTTCCCACTTTGGAGGTTGATACGGTAGGCAAGTCCCTTCTTAATCTGATTACTTTCATCATTTACAACATGTTTTGCTGAGACCAGCAAGATATGATTATTATCTGTTTGTATTAGGAATCCAGTTCCGATAGGTTTTACTTCTCTCTTATCATTAATCACTTCTATTGAAACGACCGCTTTAAGCCACTGTTGATTAAAGAATGTAGTCAGTTCGGTTGTTGAGGAATCTTGAGGCCTACAAAGAAAAGAGCCCAGAACTAATAGGACAAATACGATTCGCTTCATCATCGGTGCATCCTCACCTTGTGCTTCATGTCCAACTATCAAGCTCGCCTGCCGCTATGGCGCGCAGCGGAATAGCCAGTCCGAGTTGATGCAGTTGTTGGAAGTTCATCTCTATATTAGTTTTTCCCCCAAACGCTTTGCCTTTTCCATTAAGGTTGACGAAATCTCTTTTGACTTCTTTGCTCCCGGTTTAGCTATCTTGTACCCCCCGTAGCGCAGAACCTCTCTGACCGCTCGGATAGCTCCCATGCTCTCAGGGAGAATGAAGTTGAAAGGCCACGGTGTTGTGCATGCTGTCACGACTACAGCACGCTTCCCTTTCTGCCTTGGAACTGGCATACCCTTTGGACTTTCTCCCATAAATACTGGAACTTACGGTCAAATAGAAGTTTCATAGGTGCGCACATGTTTCCCCAGTGTGTCGGCGTACCAATAACCAAGGCATCAGCATCCTGAATCTTCTTACCCACATTGTGCGCATCATCTTCAGGCAAAATGCATTTTTCTTTTTCTCGGCAGGCCATGCAGGCTGTGCAATATTTCATGTTGAGTTTGCATACATCGATCCACTCTATATCATGCTCGACCGATAGCGACTCCGTCACCGACTTGAGGAGTGAAGCGACCGTCCCGGTTCTCCGAGGGCTTCCGTTTAGAACTAATATTTTCATCTTATGCTCTTCCTTCCAACATTAGCAATAAGTGGAAAATTTTCCATGTATTGCCTATATAGTATGGAAAATATTTCCATGTATTGACGTATTATCAATAAAACATGGAAAAAACACAATCAGATGCACTTTACGTTTAAAAACAAGTTAATATATATAAAGCGTTCAGCAAGAAGCATGAAATTTTGATGGGATTTTTGAAATGTGGAATTAATAACAACATTGAAAGTGATTTGTCAATGAATTTTAATGGTTTATAAAAAGCCGTACTTCTTTTTGAGTTTAGAAGGAATTGACTTGGCAGAGGCAACTAACTTTTTGGCTTCAAGGAAATCTCTTTCCGACATGTTAATTCGAAGAATTGCTCCTGGTCTGAGGTTGTCCTGACAAAATTTTTTCCGGGTTTTTCAGGAAAACGTTCTCCGAGACGGGACATCATATGGTCAGGGGCTGCTGGTTTTCGGCTACGGTCTCTATGTAAGAGATCATATCCTCATTGATCCCTTCCGCTTTGGCCATGGCGATAAAGGAAATTCTGTTATTCACACTCGCCCGATTGTACGCCGAATCATGGGATTTTGCTTTTAACTGTCCAAAGGTAAGATCCTGGTTTTCCTTCAACGACTCTTTGATACATTCGATATCCGATTCTGAAAAATCATCCAAGTCGGGTTTTTTTTTGGGGTGAACCATAAAACCTTTCACCTCGAAGTAGTTTATGAACTTGTCGGCGCTGCAAAAAGGTGACTCGCCTTTGATAGCCTTCATGAGGTCATAAGTTTTGGATGGCACTGGTCCATCTTTCATGGCAACAAAATGATCGCCTATAATTGGCCGTCCAAACCGTGCCAGGTGTTTCCGGTCGGCAAAGTACAGGATTTTAGAAATACGGTGCATATCGGGTTTTGCTTCTTTGCACACCCGATGTCGTTCGATTAGTTTTTGAGAGATATATAAAATTGCCGATAAGGCCTTTTTTTCATCAAACCGGAAGGTTACCATGGTTTTCCCCCATTGGATTGTCTTTAGGGCAATAATATCATGGCATTAAACTAAATCAAGATGAATATCTTAGCATGAACTTTTAATCCCTCGTGGCATGAGCTAAAAACAGTTAGCTGACAGGACTTACAGGGAACCCATGGGTCCCACGTTTTCATGCGTTTCTATTTTTTCAGACATAAGAAGCATATTTTATATGTTCTTTATGTCTGAAATTATTTTTTCCCCGCAGCAGATACAATGCTTTCTTTGTATAAAAACAACCTACTGATAGCTTTCCTTTTTGTTCCGAATCCGGATACTTTTTCGTGCATCCTGGCATAATAGAATAACAATTTATGAGCAAAAAGGCATATATTAAATGCGTCCGTCAGGACACATGGGAATTTTGATGGGACTTCTGAAATGTGTGCTTAAAAAAAGACATTATTCATTGGTTTTTATTGAGAAATTGTGGACTATGCCTGCCTTTCCGGATTCAGAAAATCGTATTTCAAATTTGGCAGATCCTACATCATTAAGTTTGAATGGCGAAAATCCAACAACGAGATTAATATTTTTCCCTTTTTCTATGTCAGAAGGCGCAGGATAACTTATATTGATCGGGTCAGACTTTGGCGTAATAACACTTACAAAGAGTTTGTCAAAAGGCTCTCTAACGTCTTCAAGCATTACAACCAGATTAATGAATGGCAATAACGCCGGAACTTTATTTACAATTATGTTCTTTGAATATATTCCCATTAAAGACATCTTGCCGCCAATCTCTTGCCGGACATCATCGCATAATATTGTTTTTATATTTTTTGCTATTTTCATGAGTTACCTAAAATTTTTGGGTTAACTGCTGCTTCAGGCTATTTCATATCATCATTTAATTTAAATGTATGACCATCTGATTTTGCCTGAATCCCATGTCCTCCCGTTGGCAATACACTTAATAAAATTAAATTTTTTAATTCAGCTATTTCTTTTTCTAATTGCTTGGCCACATGCCGCTCAGACAATAAGCTGATAATGTATGTATTTAATGAAACACCATCCTTTTGCGCCTCTTGATTTAATGTAGCATGTAAACTTTTAGGCAATCTCAAACGCGTTTGGCCGCTGAAAGGCTTTAGAGTATTAGGGGTTGGGATGAGGCAACCATCTTCCTTGAAAACCTTTAAGAAACCATCCACTGCAATTTTAGCCTCTTTTATTGCCTCTTCCGGAGACTCTCCGAAAGCAGAAAGTCCGGGAAATTCAGATACTGTTGCAACATAACAATCGTCTTCTTCGCTCCACAAGAGGTTGATTGAATATTTAAACATATTGTTATCCTTCCATTAAATTATACTCTTCAATAATTTCAACTAATTGTTTTACTTGATATTTTTTCGCTTTTCCATTGTTTTTCTCATCCGGTTGGAAATTCATCATCTTCTTATTTACAGGATGCTTATATATTTTATGGCTGCCGCTTTGATTCCGAAATTCAAAACCGGCATGTTCCGCTAAAGAACATAGCTCATTAAAAGTAAGATTTTCAGGCGAATCTTTGGCTTTTTTATATATTTTATCTTTTTTACTCATCTATTATCTATATCGGTACCAAATATGGAACCATTAAGTCAATAGTTTTTTATATTATTCAATTTAACATTGCGGGTAAGCCACTGGTGCGTATATATAATGCGTCCAAAAGAACGCATGAGAATTCTGACGGGTCTGCTGAAATGCGGATTCAAAAGACCAAATTACCCATGGTTTGTCAATGGATTTTAATGGGTTAGTAAAATAGGGATGAACACAGAGTTCAAGGGGTCAAGGAGTCAAGGGTTCAAGTGAGAAAAAAAGCCGATTGAAGTGGGTAAAGTATTTAGGGAATAAATAGGCGCTTCTTTAAACCAATTCGGAACTGCCGTGTGCGTTTCAATGGCCGGTCACTTTATAAGATCGGGAAGAAAAGTCGCGATTTCGGGAAAAAGCATCAGTAATAATACGCATATGGCATATGCCGGGAGAAAATATATCACGCCCTTGAAGACTTCATTAAGAGTAACATCCTTCGCCATCCCGGCCACAACATAGGCCGTAGCCCCTACAGGAGGAGTCACGGCCCCCATAGTCGTGATGACGGTAATAGTAACACCAAACCAGAGAGGATCATATCCGAGCTGAATGGCAACAGGAAAGAAAATGGAGATGGTGATCAATAAAAGCGCAAGGGCATCCATGAACATCCCGCCAATCATATAAATTACAAAAATAATAAGCATTATAACGGTTTTTGGAACCGGAAGCGTCACAACCCAGTCCGCAATATCATAGGGTATTCTTGTAACTGCAAGAAAGCGTCCGAACATCACGGCGCCCGCGATAATCACTATGACCATGCATGATACCCGCAATGTATCGGATATCGACGCAAGAAAACCTTTCCATTTTAAACCCCGCCGGATAATGCCTATAATTATGGCAAAAAATGAACCTACGGCGCCTGCCTCGGTGGGAGTGAATATCCCGAAAAAGAGTCCCAGCATCACAAGCAGGAAAAGAATCACCATTTCAAGCGCTCCTGAGAGGGCCTGTAATTTTTCGGCAAAACCGGTTTGCGGACCTACAGGACCCCATTTGGGATGCACGGTACAGATTAAATAAACTGTTATCATGAAAAGAAACGCAAGTACCAGGCCGGGGAAAACACTTCCGTAAAAAAGCTTTGCTATTGACTGCTCTGTGGAAAGACCGATGACAATCAGGACCACACTCGGAGGGATAACAACTCCGAGCGTCGATCCGCAGGCAACCGTTCCTGTGCTCAGTTTCGGGTTATAATTGTATTTTTTCATCTCAGGCAGTGCAACCGTCGACATCGTGGCGGCTGTCGCAGCGTTCGAGCCGCATATGGCCGAGAAAGCGGCGCAGGCCATGATCGTAGCCATGGCTAATCCGCCCCGGATATGCCCCACCCACTTGTAAGCGGCGTTATATAGTTTTTCATTCACGCCTGAATAAAAAGCTATCTGGCCCATGAAAATAAAAAGCGGAATAACGGTAAGCCCATGCTGTGAGAATGTCGACCATATGACCGAACCTACCATGTTGATCCCGGCTTTAACCGAAACAACATGGCAAAAACCTATAAATCCGACCACTCCCATCGCAAATCCGACGGGAATGCCGAAGAAAAAAATTACGAACATGAGGACAGCGATTCCTATAATTCCTTCAACAGCAAGATTCATCTGCCTCCGTCCTTTCCCGGAAAAAGCGCCTTAAGCAGGTCACCGAAACAAACAAGCGTAAGAACCGCGCATCCGAACGCGACAGCATAAATATAGGGGTGATATATGATCTTTAAAGTTTCTGTCAGCTCTCCCGTTTTCCACAAAATATTTCCTTTTACTACGAGCTGCCATGTTACAATCACGAAAAAAGCCATGCAGATCAGATCTCCTGCCAATTTCAGGACTTTCCTGGTTTTTGCCGAAAAGGTGTTTATCAGGATATCAACCGCAACATGACCTTTTCTTGCCTGTGTCTGCCCCAGGGCAAAAGCCGTGACTATTGCCCCGAAAAGGCCCATAAGTTCATAGGTTCCCGGAACCGGCACCCATACTATCCGGAAAAGTATGTTCACGCATGTCAGAATAATCATGGCGACAAGAAATATTCCGCCGATAAAAGTCAGCAGCCCATTCAAAAGCCCGTTTACTTTATTCATAATCTCCATCAACGGCTTTGTAAAAAGTCCCTCTGCTTTGTTGTGCTTCATTCTTCGTCATTGCGGCGTACTAATATGTACGCCTCATTCCTCAGAACTCGCACGCCTTGCATATGAACTTTTTACTTTGCCGTATGAATCTCAATTTTTTTTCAAAGTTATCAATAATGACATACCATTAAAAATATAGGATTCCAGCGAAAGCGGAAATCCTATATATAACCCTTAATTATCCACTTCTCACTGTCCACGATTCACTGTTCACTATTCGTTATTTCTTCGAGTGCTTCTTTATCGATGCCTTTATATCCGCGATTATCGCTTCTGCGGGAAGACCCTTTGCCTTTGCATCCGTTACCCACTTGTCGGTTATAGGCTGAAGCTTTTTATCCCATTCGGCCTTTTCGGCAGGTGGGAGGGCAATAACTTCCACATTATAATTCTGCTTTGACCATGCTACCGATTCCTTTACATGATTATCCATATAGTTTCCGGTCCATTCGGCCTGCTCGACGGCAAGGTCATCCATGACCTTCTGAACATCCTTTGGAAGCGAATTCCAGGTTTCCATGTTCATGACAACTGCAAAAGGATAAATCGATGTTTCGGTCATTGTTACGTATCGGCAATGCTCCGCGAACTTGAAATCCTTCATCGCTTCAAGGGAAGAGATGAGACCCTTTACCGTGCCTTTCTGAAGGGCTTCAACTGTTGCAGGCATGGGCATCCCTACGGGGTTTGCGCCCCATGCCTTGAGAATCTCGGCAGCTCCTCCGGATGCTCTCAGATCCATTCCCTTTATGTCGTTCAGATTTCTGACAGGGGTTTTGGACATGATATTTGCCGGAGCCGTCGTGAACATTGTAATCACTTTCACCTTGGCAAATTCTTCCGGTTTATACTTTTTATATAGATCCAGAAGAACAAGGCTTCCGACCCTCGCATCAGGAATTCCCAAATGAAGACTCGTGGAATTGGTAACAATAAAGCGTCCCGGCTGATAAGCCATGCAGAGATTGCCTATGTTTGCCTGGCCTGCGATGACCCCGTCCATCATCTCCTTGTCGCCGAGAAGAGTGCCGCCGGGAAAAGTCTTGACGGCAACTTTTCCGCTTGTTCTCTTTTCGACTTCCGTTTTCCATCTCTCCATCTGAACGCATGGAAATGTCGGAGCAGGCGGGAAATTGGCATATGTAAGCGTAATCGTTTCCGCCGAAGCGGGAACCGGCATGCATAATCCAGTTAAGATCAGTGTAAAAACAAAACCAAATAGAATTATTCCTGTTTTCAGCTTCATAAAATAAACCTCCCTGTTAGTCGGTTGTTTAACAAGCCCGCCTGACGGAATGTCTCACGCAAGGCGGTATTATTTATTTCACAGTCTCTCCGTTCCTGCTGTCAAAAACCCTTTTACTCTTTCTTTCCGTGCGCGGAAGAGATCCGTAATCAACAATTTCAACAATTGACCTTACGAGTATCTTCCTGCGTATTTCGGTTGCCACCTGCTCCGCAAGTTTTGAATCATCTGCCTGTGAAACGCCCGATTTTCTTTCAACCATCAGAAGCATCATATCCCGCCCGTCCTCATGGTGTTTCAAATGAATCTGGAATTCGCTCCCGATCCCGTCTATACGACTTAAGATATGGTCTATCTGGCTCGGAAAAATATTGACCGCCCTGTAGATAAACATGTCGTCGGTGCGGCCCAGAATCCTGTCGTGTCTCGGGAAAGGAACTCCGCATTCGCACGGGCCTTCAAATATACGGGTTACGTCGTGGGTCCGGTAACGTATAAGGGGGCTCCCCTCCTTGCACAGGGTTGTAACAACAAGTTCACCCTCTTTTCCGGGCGGAACTGGCTTTAATGTAAAAGGATCAATTATCTCGAAAATAAAACGGTCGGCCCAGTAATGGATGCCCCTGTGATGGACGCAATCGAGTCCGGTTCCGGGGCCGTACACCTCGGTCAATCCGTAAATATCAAAGATGTGCTCGACTCCCATGAGTTCCCGGATACGCATTCTCATCGCGTCACTGTGCCTTTCCGCTCCGAGTATTATCTTCTTTACCTTTATTTTCGATAAGAGATCTCTTTTATGAATCTCCTCGGCCATCAAAAGGGCCATTGATGCAGTGGCGCAGAAAACCGTTGTGCCCATATCAGCCATCATTTCACAGTGCATATCCGCATTGGCCGGGCCAAGGGGAATTGTAATTGCGCCGAAGCGTTCTGAACCGGCCTGGAATCCGGCTCCGGCAGTCCAGAGGCCGTAGCCGACCGCGATCTGGACGCGATCCTCGCGCGTCAGTCCAGCAATTTCATAGCATCTCGCAAACATATCCGCCCAGACATCTATGTCCTTCTGTGTGTAGCAGAGCACTTTCCGCTTACCGGTTGTGCCTGAAGAAGCATGAACGCGAATGATATCATTAAAATCAACCGAGCGGAGCGGAAAAGGATATCCGCTTTGCAGGTCTTCCTTGTCGGTAAAAGGAAGCTGACCGAGATCCTCAAGAGACCGGATATCATCCGGCCTTATTCCCGCGGCATCCAGTTTACTCCTGTAGAAAAGAGAGCCGGCATAAGCATGTGAAACAGTCCATTTAAGTCCGTCTGTCTGTATTTTTATCAATTTATCCGCCGTCAGATCATGTGGAATGAAACTCATGAAATATACTCCTTGTTAATCAAAAGAATTCCTCGAAGCTCTGCTTCGGGGTAGGAATCCAGAATTCAGAATCCAGAAGAGGGATTAAAAATTCTGGCTTCTGACTACTGTATTCTGTATTCCAGATACCTCGCAGCTCTGCTGCGGGGTAGTTCATTTATTATACGGAAGCCGCGTAACCTGTTTCAAGGGCTCTTACCGAAGCATCAAGCATCGCTTTTTTTCCTTTAAGCTGCCCTGCAAGAACGCTCTTCATTTCTTCAAAGGTGCAGAACAAAGCTTTATTATTTCCCTGACCGCCCCTTTTCCTTTTAAGCGCAAAACCAAGAAGAACAAGATTAACCGATTTCGGGTCTCCCGTTTCCAGTGAAAGAGCGTCTGCGTCAACGGCGCAGGCATCAAATGCGGTATCAGGCTTTTTGCCGCTGTTTACATATATCCAGGCATCTTTTTTCAGGAATGAACCATGCTGGAGTATGTTTTCAGCCTTCAATGTAATAAGTCCGTCCGCCTGAAGCGGCCTTATCAGGGGGCTGGAAAAATCTCCGACTTTAAGATGGGAAAGCACAGTGCCGCCCCGCTGCGCCATTCCATGTGTTTCCGAAGTAAAAACCGGATATCCTTTCATCATGGCCGCTTCTGCAAGAAGCTTTGTGATGAAAAGGACGCCCTGACCGCCTACCCCGCTTATGACAATCTGAAACCTTTTCCAGTTGACCGTTTTTTTCACAAAACACTCCTAAATTAAATGCATTCGCAAAAAGCTCTATTTCAGACGGCAAAGTAAAAAGCTCAGTATGCAAGGCGCGCGAGCCCTGAGGAATGAGGCGTACATCTTAGTACGCCGCAATGCCGCAAGGCGAAGCGCAACACAGCAGAATGACTTTTTACGAAGCCGTCAGTTTTACCACTATTGCCTTTTTCGGGCATACATGTATGCATACTCCGCACCCGCTGCAAAGAAGGGAATCTATCTCAGCGCGCTTTTTATCATTGTCGAAAATAATAGCCGGGCATTCAAAATGCCTGATGCAATATTTACAGCCTTCACAGGCATCCGTAATCCTGACATAGATTTTTTTTGCCTGATCTTCTTCCTTCTTCCTGCCTATAAGACACGGGTGTCTTGCGATAACAACGGCAGGTCCATTATCTTTTGCATATTGAACCGCTTCCTTGACAAGAGGGATAAATTCCCTGATTTTGCATGGATCGCCTGTTTTACAGAACTTAACCCCGCAGCCCCTGACAAGCGCTTCCATGTCGACAGATTCAAGCTTTTCCCCCGAGGCGCCGAATCCTGAGGCAGGCGTAGGCTGATTTCCGGTCATCGCGGTAGTCCTGTTGTCCAAAATCACCAGAGTAAAATGCACGTTCTGCACCACGGCGTCTATCAATGCCGGAATGCCTGCATGGAAAAAAGTCGAATCGCCTATTGTGGCGACTATGTCCGGTTTTTTTCTTTCATTTTTATATGCATGATAGAAACCTTCGGCCTGGCTGATCGCAGCGCCCATGCACAAAACGGTATCAACCGCGCCCAGGTTAAGTCCCAAAGTATAGCATCCTATATCACTGGTATATATCCCTTTCGGGGCAGCCTTTTTTATTGCAAAAAAACTCGCCCTGTGCGGGCATCCCGCGCAAAGCGTCGGTCGTCTTCCGGGCTGCTGTTGAACGGTCATCTTCTTTGACTTTAAACCTGCAAAGTCGCACAACATCTCTTCTATGGCTTCAGGCAGAATTTCTCCCACGCCGGGAACAAATCCGTTCTGCTTTCCCTTTACCCTTAACCTGTCCGCAATCTGCATCTCGATTACAGGCATGGTCTCTTCTATGATCAGAATTTCGTCATAGTTTTTGCACACAGAGGATATGAAATTCCTGTGGAGAGGATAAGGCTGGATTACCTGGAAAACGGGAATTTTATTCCACAAACCGAGATCCTTCATTATCTCTCTTGCATGTGCTGAGGCGACTCCCGATACGATAACCGCCTTTCCGGCAACAGCCTTTTTATTAAGTTTTACAGGAGCGGTTTTTTTGAAGGCTGCGATTTTTTCAAGCTTTTTTTCAAGCTCCGTATGAAGCCTGAAACGGAATTTAGGTGTCGCGGCCCATCTTGCCGGATCTTTTTTAAAATCGGCCTTTTTTTCAAATGAGCCGAAATTCTCAGCCCTGATATCCTGGCGCGAATGGCATACTCTTGTGGCAGGGCGAAGCATAACGGGTATTTCAAAAGTTTCGGAAAGCTCATATGCAATTGATATCATCTCTTTCGCCTGAGCCGGAGAATCAGGATCAAGGACGGGGATTTTCGCCATCATCGCCATCAGACGGCTGTCCTGTTCGGTCTGGGAAGAATGTGGTCCGGGGTCGTCCGCGCTTATCACGATGAAACCGCCTTTTGCGCCCATGTATGCGGCGCTCATGAGAGGATCTGACGCCACATTAAGGCCGACCTGCTTCATGCTCACCGCGGTTCTTAACCCTGCCATGCATCCGGCATAGGCAATCTCAAAAGCAACCTTTTCGTTTACCGCCCACTGAGCATGCACGGGAAGAGAGTTCTTCCGCTTTATCCGCACAAGTGACGCAAGAATTTCCGAAGCCGGAGTTCCCGGGTAGGAAGTAGCGATGGCACAGCCATTCTCAAGAAGCCCCTGCGCTATGGCTTCGTTGCCCAGCATCAATTTTTTTCTCTCCACGCATACCTCCCATAACCAATAAAAAAAGCCGGGGTTTCAGCAACCCAGGCTTTTAAAATCAAAAGAGCCTTAGGCTGCATCCGCATATCTCCTGCTTAAAGCCGCCCAAGACTCTGAAAAAATTATACTTGTTATTCAGACCGGTGGACGCTTCAAAATTCCTGCCGCCACCAGCACCAGAGATTAAAACTCACTTTACACCTGCAGAGAATGATTGTTTCTTTCGTAAAAAGGCATATTAAGAGACTGTTTTTTAATTATATAAGTAAAATAAATTTGTCAAGGGCTTTTCTTTAATAACCCCCGGGGATGTGCTTTATAGTGATTGTCGGAATAATGTTCCGATTGGAACTGCCAATTTGTTTGGGTATGAGTGCGTATGCTATCCGCAGAAACAATTACATGCATAAACTTCTATCGCATCATTTGCCGTGTGGCTTCTTCCATCCAGCGGAGAACAGATTGGGGAATGACTCCAAGAACAAGGAGAGAGGCCGCCAGCAACCCGCCCCATATTGCACTGCCGCTTCTCGGCGCTTCCTGCTGCATGCCTTCGCTTTCCTGGGTGTAGACATGGCGAACGATGTTTAAATAATAATAGATGGATATAGCGGTGTTCAGCGCGGCAATGATGATCAGCCAGTTATACCCGCGGTTCCAGGCGGCAGTCAGAAGAAAGAATTTTCCCATGAACCCGGCGGTGGGCGGCAGACCGACCAAGGCAAATGCGCCGACTGCCAGAACAAATGCCAGATAAGGCGCCCGCTTGTAAAGGCCGTTTAAGTCATCCAGCATCAGGTTCCTGCCGTCCGTTGACAGGCTGCAGATCACCCAGAAACAGGTCAGGTTCATCAGCAGATAAATAAGGCTGTAGAAACCGGCGGCAGAAAGGCCGGCAGGACTGGCGGCCACCAGACCCACCAGCACATATCCGGCATGAGCTACGCTGGAATACCCCAGAATCCGCTTGACATCGGTCTGAATCAGGGCGGCCAGGTTTCCGAATGTCATGGAAGCTGCCGACAATACCGCCAGGATTGTGATAACTTCAATTTCGGGTTTCAGCAGGGCAACCAGCCTTATCAGGATGACCACAGCCCCGAGTTTGGGAAGCGTGGCTGCATAGGCGGCAGTCTCATTATTGGTTCCGTCGTAGACATCCGGGCACCAGAAATGAAACGGGAAAAGGGCCAGTTTAAAAAAGAAGCCGATCATGAACAGAGTGATGCCGGTAACAGCCAGGGGAGAATCCGCCCATGCCCATGACTTTGCAGCCAGCAGATACAGATAGGTGATGTGCTGGGATGCCAGTATGTAGGAGAGGCCAAAAAGAGCTACGGCGGTCGCCGCGGCGCCAAACAGAATATACTTGATTCCGGCTTCGGCGGCGCGCGGATCTTCTCCGCGAACCGGAATAACGGCATAAAGACTGTATGAGGCGATCTCAAGAGAAAGATAGATCGTAATCAGCTCAACGGAACTTGCCATCAGCATCAGACCAAAAGAGCTTAAGGCAAAAAACAGAAAATAATCCGCCCGTTTATCGTCTTTTACCATTGGAGCCGACATGGCATTTAAAGAAGTAATGGCAAAGCCCAGAGCGACGGCCATCTTGAAAAATTGAGACAACCCGTCAACCTGATAAGCGCCCCAGCACAGGAACCCTGATTGTCTAATGCTGAAACAGGCCACGGCAATGCCGGCAGCGGCAGCCCATGGCAGCCAGCCCAGGCTGAAAACCCCTTTATTCTCAGTTCCCGGCTTTTTCAGGGTCTGAAAGAATAGTCCCAGAATAATCAGTAATTGAACCAGTTCCGGTAAAATAAGCGTAAAATCAAACTTCACGAGGTTCTCCTTCCTCAGCGTGATAAAGAGAAAAGTCCGGCATAAACGCCTTTCTGTGTGTTTGGTAATGCCACGGTTTCAACAATGGCCGGCCTGGGTCTGAGCGTAAATCGTTCCAGCCCGCGGTTCAGCGTGGGATCAACGGCTCTTAAGATAAGTCCCGGCGCAAGTCCTATATAAAAGACCAGAATAGCCAGTGGAACCAGGTAGCTCCATTCCCTCGCATTCAAATCCTTCCAGGCCATGGCCTGTGTGGGCTCTCCCCAGGCCAGTTTCTGGCCGAGTCTCAACATATAGGCGGCTCCCAGCATGACGCCGGGAATAACTGCGGCGCCGACCCATGGGTTTGCCTTGAAAACGCCGAGCAGAACCAGCAGTTCACCGACGAAACTGTTGGTCCCCGGAAAACCCAGGGAGGAGAGGGCAAACAGGCCGAAGAAGAACATATATGCCGGCAGATATTTTCCCAGGCCCATGTTATTGGCGATTTCCCGGCTGTGGCTGCGCTCGTAAATGGCCCCGACCAGCATGAACAGAGCGCCTGTGGTAATACCGTGATTCAGCATGACCATGAGCGCTCCCTGAAATCCTCTCATGGTAAAAACGAAAATTCCCAGAGTCACAAAACCCATGTGGGCAACAGAAGAATAGGCGATCAGTTTTTTCATATCCTTCTGCCCCAGGGCCACACAGCCTCCGTAAAGAATGGATGCGACGGATACGGCGATCATCATGGGCGCAAAATATACGCTGGCATCGGGCGTAAGGGGAAGGCAGAACCGCAGAAAACCGTAAGCGCCCATCTTCAGCAGAATGGAGGCCAGCAGCACGCTGCCGGCTGTAGGCGCCTCCACGTGGGCGGCCGGAAGCCATGTATGAAACGGGAACATCGGCACCTTGATGGCAAATGCCAGGGCCATTGCCAGAAATACCCAGAACTGGAACCTGAAAGGAAATGTCTGCCCGGTCAGATCCGGTATGGAGAATGTGCCGCCGGCCTTGTAAAGGGCTATTATGGCCACCAGCAGCAGAGTGCTTCCGGCCAGGGTATACAGAAAGAACTTGACTGATGCATAGCGACGCTCCGGCCCGCCCCATACCGCAATGAGCAGAAACATAGGAACCAGCATCGCTTCCCAGAAAATGTAAAAAAGCACCAGGTCCAAAGCCAGAAACACACCGATACAGGCCGATGTCATCAAAAGCAGACAGAAATGAAACTCCTTGACGCGTTTGGAGATATAGGACCAGGAGCAGAGAACGCATAAGGGCAGAAACAGAATGGTCAAAAGCACCATCAGAAGGCTTATGCCGTCCATCCCCATGTAATAGGTCAGCCCCCACTGCGGCATCCACGCAACTTTTTCAACAAACTGATAATCCGGGGTCGTCATGCTGAACCGAAACAGGGGAAGCGCAAGAAATACCTCTGCGATGCCGACCAGTAAAGTAAAAACCCTGACCGATTTTTCATTTCGGAGAAACGGCAGAATAAAACATGCGGCTAGCGGGAAATATGTTAAAATTGATAAAATCGGCATTGTTGTCTGACTCATTCATTCTCCGTTCGACTAGAAGTCGTTTCAAAACCCCGCCTGAGGTCTGATAGCTGTGTTGCAAGCCTCTTCAAAATGCTCACATACTACCGTGTATGCTGCGCTTTTTCATCGGCTTGCGCCTTGCTCTCAAACCTGA
>RPRI01000110.1 GCA_003818505.1 Desulfobacteraceae bacterium
ACCGGATTTTGCCGATTCGATTATTAAGGTATTGTCGATCCTTAAAATTAAATTAAATGCCCCTGATTACAATTACGTGATTCAGGGGAATACATCTTCTTCCGGCAAGCGAAATCCGGCGCTGCACTGGTATCTCCAAATCAAGCCAAGAATGGCTATCCCGGCAGGTTTTGAAATGGGTTCAGGCATGTATATCAACCCGTCCCTGCCGGAATCGGATGCGGCATTGCTGAAAAGTTAAAGCATACGTCGTCTATACCGGTCCGAAAAATTATGAATATCATCTGAATAAACGGCCGGTATAGTAATAGGATTATGGTATGTTATGCAAATCGCCCGGTTTGACTGTTAATGCAGTCCGTGCCTTAGCGCTATCTTTTCAAACATCCTGACAAGTCCTGTGCCGAGAGCAAAAATCGATTCAATGCCGAGATTCTCTTCAGCCGTTGAATCGAAGAAAAGATTGAGATTCGATTCAAGTCCGTCTTCCGGCTTCCAGTAGCAGATCAGCATAGGAACTTTCGGCAGGGGATAAAGCACAAGCGAGATGTCAGACTCGTAATGATTTTCGACCTGTCGTCCGTTAAACAGATGAATCATGTCTTCAAACAGGTCGGTATAGTTGTCCGCGACCTTTTTTAAGGGTTTTTCGCATCTCTGCTCAAAAAGCCTGTACCATGTCTTTCCGCTTTTCAGTTCCCTGAACGGAAACCAGTTCCCTGAAACAGGAATTCCTGCGCTGTATATTATATAGCTCAATACAGGTGTTGTAACCCAGATATGCATGTGTATATCGGATGAAAGATTTCCCCTTGAATCAACGATGAAATCCTTGCCGAGCACTTTAAGGGTCAGTTTATTTCCGGAAAACCGGGCGCCCAGTTTATCGGCAAGTGATGAAGATAAATCGATTGTTGAGATTTTTCTTTTCAGCAACTCAACCGTTGCATCCATTTCACGGTTGGTGTTTTCAGGCTTTGCAGTACTTGCTCCGAATTGCGCAATTATGCTGCTTTCGAGATGCGGACATTCATCAAGCCTTCTTTGGCCCTTAAATACTGCTGCCGCAAAAGCTAGGCATGTCGGCTCGGTGCATTGCCTGCAGTTTGATTTATCAAGAAGTTTGAAAATTTCCATGAGGTTGTTAAATGGAGGCATGTATTGTTTGTTTCCTTCGGAATCAGATTTGCTGTTTATTATCGGAGATGTTGAGAATCCATTCCGGTATTTCGGGCCACAGACTGTTGCGCATCTTTTCCCTGAAAAAACCGAAATGACCTATACGGCCAAGGCCGGAGGAAAGGCTGGTGATTTTTTTAATTTTGGTCTCTGTCCCGGGCATCCTTGCAAGAAGCGCCATGACTGATTTTTCGGGTGCATAAATGTCGTCGTCAAATATCCAGGCGAGAAGGGGAAAAGAAAAATTATTGTAACGGCTGGTGTCCAGGTTGAACTTGTCATTGAAAAGGTATCCGGGCCGGCGTGCCCAGCGTGCCCACTGAGCCGTAGCTCCTGAAGGAACATCCACGGAAGAGATGCCGAATCTGCGTGCCGGAAAAGTGCTGTTTCCAAAACTGAGGGCAGGAATCAAAACATACCACATGGCAAGCATGCCCAAATTGTACGGTAAGGGCCAGAGCCTCCAGCTAGGGATTTGAGCTGATATGAAAATGACGCCCGACAATTTAGTGCTGGAAGGAGCAAGGCCGAATAACTGTCCGCCGCAACTGTGCCCCAGGAGGTAAAGAGGCGATTTTCCAAAACGATTCGACGATTCGGAAAGAGCCGCATCTATGTCAAGACGGCCCCAGTCGTGAAGTGTTATCTCTGCTCCGGTTATGCCTTTTAATTCAGATTCACCGACTCCCCGGTAGTCGAAAGTCAGCGCGGCGATTCCGTTTTCGGAAAGAAAACCGGCAAAAGGACGGTAAAACTTCTTCGGAACACCCATTGCAGACGCAATTACCACGACTCCTGCCGGGGAATTATCCGGCTTGAAGAGGGTGCCGGCAAGTTTAAAACCGTCGGAACAAATTATTTTTATTTCTTCAACTGACATTTTCCATCTCCGAATCTGCGGCCGCGTGTGTACATGTATGATATTTAAAGGATAATTTTTAATCTCTTATATTTTGTAACTTTCGGACAATTTATTAAGATAGAATCTTGTAATAGGATCGGCATCCTCAAAAGAATAATCCGGATTTTTGTTTTTTTCCGCCATTTTGCTTCTTATTCCCGATGCCAGTTTTTTCCCGAGCTCCACTCCGTACTGATCAAACGGGTTTATGCCCCAGATGAAGGCTTCATAGACGGTTTTCGCTTCGTAGAATGAAAGTAGGCGTCCTATATTTTCAGGGGCGAGATCGTCAAGCAATATCGTTGAAGAAGGCCTGTTCCCGGGAAAGTATTTTGAGGCGTCCGGATCGTCTTTCCCTGAAGATAGAGCGGCCGGCTGGGCTATGAGATTTGCCCAGAGCTCCTGGTGATTTGTAACACCTTTTGATATGCTTTTATACCGTCCGTAACAGGGCTTTATAACCCCGATGAAATCGATAGGAAAAGGTCTCCCCTGGTGGGCAAGCTGGAAAAACGAGTGCTGGGCGTTGGTGCCCGGTTCGCCGAATATTATCGTTCCGGCAGTTACCCCGAGAGGCCTTCCGTCATTAGTTACATATTTCCCGTTACTTTCCATGTTGAGCTGCTGCACATGGGGAGCAAGTTTTGACAACGGGGATGCATAAGGAATAATCGCCTGAGCCGGGTAATTGAGAAAATTATTGTTCCAGACCGATATAAGGGCTGCGACAAGGGGGAGATTTACATCGGCCTGCGCAGCTTTGGCGTGAATGTCCATCTCTTCGGCGCCTTTTAAAAATCTTTCGAAAACATCATATCCGAGGTAAAGGGCAAGCGGTACACCTCCTACCGCGGATGTTACACTGTATCTTCCGCCTATGAAATCGAACATGTGAAATGATGCTATAACCGGGTTTGAAGGATCGTCTCCGGGACTCCCTTTGCTTGTGACCGTTGCAAAGTGCTTGGCAGGATCGAGTCCTTTCTGCTTCATGAATTGGTAGGCCTGGTTGGTGTTTGCAGTCGTTTCTGAAGTGGTGTAGCTTTTTGAAATGACAATCCAGATAGTGCTTTCCGGGTCTATGGCCGCAGCAATTTCTCCGAAGTTGTTGATATCGACATTTGAAAGAAAATGGATTTTCATTTTCTTCAGAGCAAGATGTTTCAGCGACGAAGCAACAAATTCCGGACCGAGATATGAACCGCCTATTCCTATCACCACTATATGCCTGAAGGCTTTGCCTGTTGAGCCCTTTATTTTGCCGGAATGGATATCGGATGCAAATTTTTTGATCTTGTTTCTGACGGAAATAATTTCCGGCATGACATCTTTCCCGTTAACCGGTATCGGGTCATCAGAAAAAGATCTTGATGCAGTATGAAGCGCCTCTCTCTTTTCCGTGTTGTTGACCCTTTTCCCATCCGTCATGTTTTTAAAGCATTTTTTTATCTTCCGGGCTTCGGCAAGGCTCAAGAGAAGCATCATCGCCTGTGCATCAACTCTCTGCCTTGAGAAATCGTAGAAGATGCCAGCCCCTTTCAGTGAGAAATTCTCCAGACGGTCTTTTTTCTTAATCAGGCATTTAAGGTGATTATTTTTCCGGTTGATTATGCCGGCATGTTTTTTGAGGCTTTTCCATTCGGGAAGGTCTGTAATGGGAGATGACGGTTTCATAATTTCTGGCTCCTTATTTTGGGCGGCAAAGTAAAAAGCTCCATATGCAAGGCGTTCAGATTCTAAGGAATAATGCGCACATATTAGTACGTTGCAATGACGAATAATGAAATACAACGCAGCAGAGGGACTTTTTACAAAGCCGTCATATTTTACCTGAAAGGCTTTTGTGTATGTCTGTTATAATCTGTCCTGAGAGCTCGGACATAGCTTTGCTCATCGCCTCGGCGACTGCTTTAGGATTTTTCTTTGAGCATGGTTTTCTTGCGCTGTATTTTTTCTGGAAAAGTATCCTCTTGTTTATGTCCGGTTCATTTTCCACCATTAATACGATATCAAGAGAAAGAACGGCTTCCCATGTCTTTCCCCTGTCATCCTCATAAAATTCGTCCACAGTACCTGAAACGGAGTTGGTTGCGGCAAATCCGGTGTCGTGGCTGAATACGCCCTTGAAAATACCGGACTGTTTGGTATCCCTGTACAAAAAATAAGCTATAAGCTGAGCCGGGTTTGTCTCCCATCTGTGATAATTGTATTCATCCGTCTGGTAATCGCTTTTCCTGTAACTTATTTTTTCCGAATTGTATAAGGGGGATGCGTAAAAGCGATCTATCTTTATTATAAAGGGCAGGGCTTTCAAACCGGTTAATCCAAGAGAAGTATATTCGAGGGTATAATATTCTGTTTTTGATGATGAACTCCCGAACATTGCGCATCCGCTTGCCGCTGAGATAACGCACAGAAAAAGAAATGCAAAAGAAAAGTTGGAAAAAGATTTTATGGATATTTTCATAATAACCCCGATTTCTGAAAGGTTGATTTGCTTAGGAGCCGTTACAAAATAATTATTACATTTCTGATCATTTTGTTATGGCTCCTTATGCCGTTTTTGACATCCGGATGACCACAATATTTTGCAGCGGCTTATTCCTCCATTTCTTTTTCAGGCGGAGAAGTTCCGAAAAGAAGCATGGCCGGCTGATCTGAAATGATATCTATCGAACGGTTCAGGCTCTCGCTGGTTTTTTCTATGCTCTGCATTGTAGCTGACACTTGGCGTTGCATGGATGAAATATTGTAATCGGTCTTTTGTACGAGAACTGTTCCCTCCCGAATAAGCTTTCCTGCATCATGTACGGCGCTGTTGAAATTTTTGATTGCACCGGCAATTTCATCCCTGTTATCAGCTATGACATTATCTATTTTTGTTATCGTGTCATTAAGGTTAGAAACTGTTTTATCCGTATTTTTTGTAAACAGATTGAATGTATCGCCTGCTCTGCCTATTGATTCCATTGCGCGGTCCCATTTCTCAAGGGACGATTTTATATCCGCAGAGAGTTGTCTTATTTTTATCTCGGATATGGCAGCGTTAAGTTTATCGAGAGCGGCCTTTGACCTTACAGATATTCCTTCAAGGTCCATCCTGTTGATCTGGCTTATTGCAAGGTTGAGGCTGTCCATGAAGCGTTTTATTTCCGACGGTTTTGTGTCGATTACGGTATGGCGCGGAGGAAAGCTTATTTTCGGAGAGAGATCCGCTTCCCATTTTTTCTTTCTGTCGAGTTCGACAAACATGATCCCAGTGATTCCGACGGATTTTAACTGAGCAACCACACTCTTATCCGGCTTCAATCCCGATTCAATTTTTATCACGATTTCAATCAGGGCCGCGTCGGGCGCAACAAGTATATCCTGAACACGTCCTATTGTTACTCCCCGGTATTTTACGGGAGAATCTTTCGACAATCCCTGTACGGATTCGTCGAAATAGGCGGAGTATAAGTCTCCTTTTTCAAAATAATGGGAAGTCCCTAACCATATTATTGCAACAAATGCAACGGCCAATCCTGCTACAACAAAGAGCCCGACGGTAAATCTTGTTTTTATTGAAGCCATTTTTATGAGTCCATCATCTTTGCATTCCTGTTAAAAAATCGTCTTACAGAAGGATCAGGATTGTGTTTCTTTATATACACCGGATCTCCTTCGGCAATTATGCCTCTGGTCTTTTTATCAAGCATTATGATCCGCCCGGCAACGGAAAATATCGTATCAAGGTCATGAGTTATAATTACTATGGTTGCGCCTGTTCTTTTGTTTATCTGCAGGATAAGATCGTCAATTTCAGATGATATCACAGGATCGAGACCTGCAGTCGGCTCATCAAGAAACAATATTTTCGGGTTTAAGGCAAGGGCTCGTGCGAGTCCCGCCCTTTTTTTCATTCCACCGCTGAGCTCTGAAGGTAAATACTCTTCAAAACCCACAAGATCAACCATGCGGAGTTTCAGATATACGAGAATATCAACGGAGCTTTTGGGCAATAATGAATACTCGCTTACCGGAAGTGCTATGTTTTCCGCAACAGTCATGGAACCCAAAAGGGCGCTGCTTTGAAACAGTATCCCGATTTTCTTCAAGATAATATGAAGAGTTCTGTCATTGCATGACGATATGTCAATACCTTCTATATGGACACTTCCGGATGAAGGAGTTGCAAGACCCGTCATGTGTTTCAACAGTGTGCTTTTTCCGCACCCGCTTCCACCGAGTATGACAAGAATTTCACCCTCATGCACATCGAAGCTGATATTGTCCAGGATTACTTCATCGCCATAACGGGCAGTAAGATTTCTGACCTGTATAATAGATTCTTTCTCCATAATTGCCATCTTTTAGAAGCCGATACGCAATAACCATTACATATCGGACTATTTCGTTACGAATCCTGATGCCGGTCGCGGCATTAAAAAATTTTTAACAATGGCTTATTTCATGAAACTTCGTCCTACTGCAAACATTGAATCAAAAAGAATGATAAGAAAAATGCCGCTCACGACAGCCGATGTTGCGGCATTCCCAACCGCATCAGCACCGCCTCTTGTCTGAAAGCCTCTCAGGCAGCCGACCCATGAAATTATTAAGGCGAAGACCGCGCTTTTGGACATACCCCAGACAATTTCAAAAAGAGTAAGAACTTTAATAGTCTGTGTTATATATGAACTTGTGGTAAGGTCAAGAATAAGCACGCCTACTACAAGTCCTCCGGCTATTGCAAAAATATCCGAAAAAAGTGTCAAAAGCGGCACCACAATAATTGATGCCAGTATTCTCGGGACTGCAAGAAAAAGAATGGGATCAAAGCCCATTACAAAAAGGGCATCAGTCTCCTCAGATATTTTCATTGTTCCGATTTCAGCTGCAAATGCGGAGCCGGATCTTCCGGCAACAACTATTGCGGTCATTATCGGGCCAAGTTCCGAGACCATTGCGATTGATACAAGGGATGCGACGTACAGGTTCGCTCCGAACTGTTCAAGTTGAAGGGAAGACATGAAAGCGATAACAAGCCCAAGAAGAAAACTTATAAGGGCCACTACAGGCAATGCATTAACCCCGGCTTTTTCCATGCACAAAATGGTGTCGTTGACGCGAAGCAGCTTAGGGTTGCGGCACACCTGATAAAACGAGAGTATAGCCGAACCGAGAAAGGAGATGAAAATTGTAAAGTTGGAAGCGCTTGTGAATACGGACTCCCCGAAATTTTCTATTATCAGACTGGGTCTATTCCGTTTAACGGTTTGAGGCTTGAGTAACTGCTCTTCTGTCAGGGAGATAATGTCTTTTGCCCTGCCGTTTTTATCCGTAATTCTGAACTCGCCGTTTTTCTCCTTTACAGCTTTTCTCAACTCTATGAGAAGAAGCAGGCCGAAATCTTCAAAATATGAAACTTCATCAATGTCGGCCGTCAGAGAAGTAAAGGATAATGAATTTACTTCACAAATCAAGCGGGCAATTATTTCAGATGAAGAATCGGCATCCAGTTTCCCATGAAAATGGACCGTGTACGAGTCATTCCCATCTTCGGAAAGATTATAATATCCTGATTTAATCTGATCCGGTTTTTTCATCGTCAAAATCTACAGTTTTGTACAAGGTCTCATAAAATCCGGTTGATACATCAATTGAGCGATCAGGAGAAATCCGGTATGGGCATTCAATCCGCATCAGATTCTTCTGGTGCTTGATATTCCTTCGGACAGGATGGCCTGTATTCTGCCGAGCGTAACGCAGGTATCCGCACATCCCGGAAAATCAGATCTTACCTTGCATTCCCTGCAGGGACTTTTGATAAGATATCCTATTTCAAAGTCGAACCTGTAGCCGATTGCATCCAGTTTTGGGATGTATTCCAAAAGTTCCGGTCCTGTTTTTCGTGCGTTTAATGATGTTGTCATTGTTTTTTATAAATATCACAGTCTTGAATCTATCACAAGGTAAACCTGACTTATCCGGGTTATTTCCTCGACAGAAAACGTTTATATTCATACATTTTGGCAAAAGCTTTAACCGCACGTTCAGGTGACGGATAGAAGACTCCTTTGAAGGAACAGCCGCTGACCCTGTAAACTGTTCTGTCTTTTTCATCGGTCAACAGGCTTACTCCAAATATCGGCTTCTTGTATTTTTCCATCAGGGTAGCGATATGCCGGATATATTGTTCATCGAAATCGGATAGTGCCTTGTTGATTCTTTCAAAAAAATCAGCTGTATAGGTTGGATCGGCGTCGAGTATCGATTTGACGAGGCGTTCCAGGAGTATTCTGCGTCCAAGGATGCCGAGATTGATCACGGCATCGCATCCGTCCCATTTCAGAAGTTCTTCGATTACGGTCATAGGAATTGACGGGTCGTTTTCTCCGACTATATCGACCGGGTTTGACCTGCTCCAGTACGGAGGAAGTATCCTGTCAATTCGTTCAATTAGTTCCGGCGACAGTTCGGGAACTTCAAGCCCATATTCCGAACAAAGGTCGGATGTGACAACGCCCCACCCTCCACCAAGGGTCATTATTGCCGCGCGGTTCCCATCCGGCAGAGGTAAAGATGAAAAAGCGGCTGAAAGATCTAGCAAATCCATAGGCTGTTCCACCATGACGATTCCGGCCTGCCTGCACACAGCATCAAAGATTCCTGAATCGGAGGTCATCGCGCCTGTATGGCTTGCCGCAGCCCTGTTTCCGGCTTTGCTTCTCCCGCCTTTAAGTAAAATTATGGGTTTCTTTTTTCCGACCCTTGAAGCGCTTTCAAAAAAACGCCGCCCGTTTTTTACACTCTCCACGTAGAGCATTACAGTTCTCGTAAGGTTATCCACTTCAAATGCATCGATATAATCTTCTATTGTAATCATGGCCTCGTTTCCCGAGCCGCAGAAAGCCCTTATTCCTATATCCTGCTGTTCCGCAAAAGCAAGAAGCTGGGTTCCCATGTTGCCCGATTGGGCTACGACTGCTGTTGAGCCGGGTCTCGGCCGGACATGACTTCCGGTGCAGTAAAGATTGATATGAGGGTTGCATATACCCATTGTATTGGGGCCGAGTATCGTTATATCGGCATCCTGGGCGGCCTTAACGAGATCCTTTTCGAGCTCTTTGCCTTTAACTCCTGTCTCTCCGAATCCGGATGTTATAAGCACTACACTCTTTATGCCTTTTGCTTTAAACTCGGGCAGCAGCTTTATCACTCCGGAGGCAGGAATGGTGACAACCACAAGATCAATACGGTCGTTTATTTCGGACACCGATTTATAAACTGGCCTGTTTGCTATCGAGCCTCCCTTTGGGTTAACAAGATATATATTTCCTTCGTATCCGCCGCTGACTGTTAACGTGAAAAGGGTATGCCCCCATTTCCCGAATAGAGATGATGCTCCTACAAATGCTATCGATTTAGGATAAAAAAGAGATCCTATATGATCCGGCGAAATTGCAGGAAGATATTTCCTTTTTTCCGGGTTGGCGCCTGCTATTATAAGGGCGTCAACCGCGCAGATATTCCCGTCCGGCATTGCTATCAGAGGATTTATATCTATTTCGGATATGCTCGGCTGTTCCAGAGAAAGCCGGGAAAGCCCTTTAAGCGCATCTGCTATCTGTCTGCGGTTTACCGCCTCTTCGCCCCTGAATTTTCCGAGCAGCTTTTTAGCTTTAATCTCATCAATCATATCGGCTGCGTCTGTTTCAGTAAGGGGCGCCATACGAAAGGCTGTATCGGATAAAGCTTCTGTAAATATACCGCCCAGTCCGAACATGATAACAGGTCCAAATTGCGGATCTCTGAACATTCCCGCCACAAATTCTCTTTTTCCCTTTACCTGGGGTTGTACGAGAATGCCTTCGAGCTTATTCCCGGCATCTTTCTGAATAGCTGAAACAGCTTTTTCGACTGCATTGGGGTCAGAGAGATTAAGATGAACAAGGCCCATTTCTGTTTTGTGCAGTATTTCTGCGCCAAGACCCTTGAGGACAACAGGGAAACCGATACCGATTGCGGCATTAACCGCTTCCTCTGAGTTCGATGCCGTTCTCTCTTCCGTAACCGGAACCCCGTATGCTTTAAGGATTTTTTTCGATTCGTTTTCAGTCAAAGCGGACTTCTCGTTTTTATTTATTTTTTCGAATATATCTGTAATATTCACCTTGTACTCCCCTGGTCATTAAATAGTGATAAAAAATATAATGCAGCATGTTGTATGTTCGAGACATAATGCAGAACAAAAAGGATGAGCTCGTAAAAAGTCGACAGCCCTGTCTCTCCCGTGAAAACGTGAGTCCAGAAGTATTTTAAAATACTGGATCTCCGATTTCTCGGGAATGATGAAAAAGGTGAGTCCGAAATTTTCACGAAACCATCAAAATTTTATCCAAAATACCATATGAAATGTATAATTCCAAGAGATTATTAAAAAATATTTTTACACTTTACGGATGGAAATGAACGATATAAGATGATATATGGTTTTTCAACGGAGAAAGCAAAAACTTTTGACAGGAGATTTTGTCTGATGCGTGTCGGCATAGGATATGATATTCACAGACTTGTTCATGGGCGTAAACTTATTCTCGGTGGAAAAGAAATTCCTTTTGAAAAGGGTCTGCTTGGACATTCTGATGCGGATGTTCTTGTTCATGCAATTTGTGATGCCCTGCTGGGAGCTGCAGGTCTCGGAGATATAGGAATCCATTTTCCCGATACTGATCCTTCATACAAAAATATATGCAGTCTTGAGATTCTATCACGAACATGTGATATGTTAAGAAATAACGGCCGCGCTATTAATAATATCGATTCAACTGTTTTTGCCGAAAGACCTATGATATCTTTTTACAGTGACGAAATGAGAGAAAACATAGCGCGATATGCCGGAATTGACGAAAGCCTTGTTAATATCAAAGCTACAACTACCGAAGGGCTCGGAATAATCGGAAAAGGTGAAGGTATAGCGGCGATGTGTGTTGCTTTGATCATTTGAACGGGAGGAAAATGTCTTTACGCATTTACAATACTCTGGAGAGGAAGAAAGTTCCATTTGTCCCTGTTAACCCGGGAAAAGTGACGATGTATGTGTGCGGTCCAACAGTATATGATTCCTGCCACATAGGTCATGCAAGATCCATCATAGTTTTCGATGTGATCCTGAAGTATATGAAAGCGGCCGGATTTGCTGTGACTTACGTCAGAAATTTTACAGATGTTGACGACAAGATTATAAATCGTGCGAAGCAGCTTGGAGTTGATGCGTCGGAGGTTGCGGATAGATATATAAAGGAATTCTATGAGGACATGGATGCCTTAAACATTGAAAGGGCGACCATAGAGCCCAGGGCAACCGAACACATAGACGGAATAATAGCTCTTATCGAAAAACTGCTGAAAAAAGGAATGGCATACAGGATAAACGGGGACATATTTTATTCTGTAGAAAAATTTGAAAATTACGGAAAGCTGTCCGGGCGCAGGCTCGAAGAGATGGAAGCCGGTTCAAGAGTTGATATAGATGAAAGGAAAAAAAATCCCTTTGATTTTGCGCTCTGGAAGTCCTTAAAGCCGGGTGAACCTTCCTGGGACAGCCCCTGGGGAAAGGGAAGGCCCGGCTGGCATATTGAGTGTTCGGCCATGAGCAGCGCATATCTGGGGGAAACATTTGATATCCATGGGGGAGGCAAGGATCTTGTCTTTCCCCACCATGAAAACGAGATTGCCCAGTCCGAGGGAGCCACAGGAAAACCTTTTGCAAAATATTGGATTCACAATGGATTTGTAAATATAAATCACGAAAAGATGTCGAAGTCTCTCGGTAATTTTCTCCTCATAAAGGATATACTGAAAACATATCATCCTGATTCAGTCCGCCTATTTCTTCTTTCAAATCATTACAGGAGTCCTATTGATTATACAAGCAAGGCGATGGATGAGTCTGATGCGGGTCTTGATAAAATTTACTCCCTGATAAAACGGGTGGAGGATGTTCCGGGCCTTGTTTTAAAAGTTGTTCAGGATGTTCCGGGAGATTATTGGAAACAGTTTTGCGGAGCCATGGATGATGATTTTAACACAGCCAGAGGCATCGGAATTCTTTTTGATGCTGTCCGGCATGTGAATCGTCTGATGGATGAGAGCAGCGGAGCAATTCCGGAAGATGTTAAAATCACAATTGGTAAAATTCATGCTGAAATACGTAAAATAGGGAAAGTCATAGGTATCTTGTCAGAGTCTGCCGGGGCATATTTTGAAAGAAAAAAAATAAAATTTATCGAGAAAAAAGCTATTGATCCATCCGCTATAGATGCTTTGGTCAGAGAGCGTTTTGAAGCAAGGAAAGCAAAAAACTGGAAAAAGGCTGATGAGATAAGAAAAAAACTTTCGGATATGGATGTTTTAATCGAGGACAGACCTGACGGAACCATATGGAAGTTCAACTGACCGCTTTGTGAAAAGTCCTTCTGCTGCGTTCTGCTTCTTTCTTCGTCATTGCGGCGTACTGACATGTACGCCTCATTCCTCAGAATTCGCATGCCTTGCAGATGGAGCTTTTCACTTTGCCGTCAAAATAATGAATTTTTAAGAGACTATAAGGCTAAAACGAATTATTTTAACTTGAATCCTCGGACCCTTGACTCCTTGTATATATGCCCAACTTTAAAATAGTATCAGAATATTCACCCAAAGGAGATCAGCCTGCTGCAATTGATGTATTAACTTCAGGTGTGGCCACCGGGAGAAAACATCAAGTACTCCTCGGCGTAACAGGTTCCGGAAAAACATTTACAATGGCCAATATAATTGAAAATTCCGGTAAACCTACTCTTGTCATAGCGCCTAATAAAACTCTCGCTGCCCAGTTGTACAGTGAATTCAGATCCCTTTTTCCGGAAAACGCGGTCGAATATTTCGTAAGCTATTATGATTACTACCAGCCTGAAGCCTATATCCCTTCGAGCGATACCTATATTCAGAAGGATTCCTCCATCAATGACATGATAGACAAGCTGAGGCATTCAGCTACACGCTCCGTTCTTACCCGGAGGGATGTTATTGTCGTTGCAAGCGTATCATGTATTTTCGGGCTCGGAGCTCCTGAAGATTATCTGGCTATGAGAGTCGATATCGAGAAAAATATGGAACTGGACAGGGACAAATTCCTGCACAATCTTGTCTCAATGCATTACGAAAGGAATGACATCGATTTCTTCAGGGGAAGCTTCAGGGTCCGGGGTGACAGGGTGGAGATTTTTCCCGCATATGAAGAAGAAAAGGCTGTACGCGTAAATTTTTTCGGAGATGAGGTCGAAAGCATATCGGAAATAGATCCCCTTAAGGGATCGGTCTTGAATAAATTAAACGGCACAACCATATTCCCCGCAAGCCATTATGTTACTCAGAAAATGACTCTCCAGAGGGCAATAGAGTCTATTTTGCCGGAGCTGAAGGAAAGAATAGGGTATTTTATGAACAATAACAAATACATAGAAGCTCAGCGTATAGAAGAGAGGACTAATTTCGACATCGAGATGATGCAGGAGATCGGATACTGCAACGGGATAGAAAACTATTCAAGACATTTGACGGGAAGAGCGCCCGGAGAGCCGCCTCCCACCCTTCTCGATTATTTCCCATCCGATTACCTGCTGTTTATTGATGAAAGCCATATCTCTGTTCCGCAGCTTCACGGGATGTACAAAGGCGACAGGTCGAGAAAAGAGACTCTGGTAAGCTACGGATTCAGGCTTCCGTCTGCCCTTGACAACAGGCCTCTTAAGTTTGAAGAATTCGAATCAAGAGTATCGCAGGTTATATATGTATCAGCCACACCTGCTGATTTCGAGCTTGCAAAGGGAAAGGATTCGCTTGTTCAGCTTATCGTAAGACCGACCGGGCTTGTCGACCCTCCTATTGCAATCAGGCGGGCGGAAAACCAGGTGGACGATCTTTATGAGGAGATTATCTCCTGTATTAAAAAAAACGGGAGGATTCTTGTTACCACCCTCACAAAACGCATGGCGGAGGATCTGACCGAATATTTTTCAGATCTGGGTATTAAGGTCAGTTATCTTCATTCGGATATAGGAACTCTTGAAAGAATGGAAATCATCCGTGATCTCAGGACGGGCAAGTTTGACGTTCTCGTGGGAATAAACCTTTTAAGAGAAGGACTTGATATCCCGGAAGTTTCTCTTGTTGCAGTGCTCGATGCGGACAAGGAAGGCTTCCTTCGCTCTGCCAGATCGCTGATACAGACATGCGGACGGGCTGCAAGGAATATCAACGGGAAGATAATAATGTATTGCGATACAGTCACAAATTCAATGCAGAATGCCATTGACGAGACTAACAGAAGAAGAAATATCCAGGAATCATTTAATAAAAAGCATAATATCACGCCGGTGGGTATCGAGAAAGCGATTACACATGTATTTGAGCAGTCTTCGGAATCACCGGCGACAGAGGATAAGTTATCTGAAACCATATCCCGATATCGTTCCATCGATAATCTCGACGAGATTATATCGAATCTTGAAAAGGAAATGGAGAATGCAGCCCGTGAGCTTGAATTTGAAAAGGCCGCGGAACTGAGGGACAGGATCAGGGATATCAAGCAAAAGATAATTTTTGAATACTGACGACAAAGTAAAAAGTCATTCTGCGGTGTTCCGCTTCATCTTTCGTCATTGCAGCGTACTTTTATGTACGCTGCATTCCTCAAGATTCGCGCGCCTTGCATAATGAACTTTTTTCTTTGCCGTCCAAAACATAATTTTTATGAAGCCATTAAGGTTGATGTTCTTGTAAAAAAGTCATATGCGAACGAATTTGAGATTTTTGGGAAATAGATCTTTAAAGAACTGAGCGTTAAAAATCATAAGGCTTTAAGGGCGTTAGCCCCAATTTTCTTGTGATTTAGCGAAGTGATTAAAAGATTCCCAAAAAGCTCATTTAGAGAGCATATTAGACTTTTTATGGGTACATCAGGCAGGGTGGTTCAGGGTTCATATGCAGGATCGATTGATTGAAAAATTATCGGATGTTTCAACCGGCCCCGGCGTCTATCTCATGAAAGATGCGGACGGAGTGATAATCTATGTCGGAAAGGCGCTTAATCTGAAAAAGCGACTTTCTTCATATTTTACAGGAGCAGATTCGAACCGGCAGCAGACTAACCTGAAAACAGGCATTCTGATAAAAAAAATTGTTTCCTTTGAAACCATAGTAACCGGCACGGAAAAAGAAGCGCTGATTCTTGAGTCAAACCTGATTAAGAAGCACAAGCCCCGGTATAACGTGATATTGAAAGACGACAAGCGGTATCCCTCGCTCAGGCTTGATATCAAAAACCCTTATCCTAATCTTGCGATCGTCAGAAAAACCGGAAACGATGATGCAATATATTTCGGTCCGTTTGCCTCCTCTCAGGCGGTCCGCCGGACCCTGAGACTGATACATAAGACGTTCAGACTCAGGAAGTGCACGACAGCCAATTTTAAAAAAAGAACCCGCCCGTGCCTCAATTTCCAGATGGGAATCTGTCTGGGCCCCTGCTGTAAAGACATAGACAAATCAGTTTACGGAGAGATAGTAAAGGAGGTCATACTCTTTTTAAAAGGAAGAACCCCTGTTCTTATCAGGGAGATAAAAGACAAAATGGATAAGGCTGCTTGGGATCAGGATTATGAGCTTGCGGCAGTTTGCCGTGACAAGCTCTTTTCCATCCGGGAAACCCTTGAAAGACAGGTGGCGGTCACAACCGATTTTATGGACAGGGATGTTTTTGCCGTAGCGCGTGATAATGAAGAATCTGTTATAACTCTTCTTGTCATAAGAGGAGGCTACCTTCAGGGAACCCGTCATTTCAGTTTCAAAGCGGTGATCTCGGACGAGCCCGGAATGCTGGGCGAATTTATAAGGCAGTATTATGAAAAAGCCGATCTTATACCCGAAGAGGTGTTTGTATCGGTTGATATGGAGGATGCGCCTTTACTTGAGGAATGGCTGACCGAAGTTAAAGGTGAGAAGGTCAAACTATATGCCCCAAAAAAGGGTGAACGTTTTGATCTTGTTAGAATGGCTCTTCATAATGCAAAAAATGAGCTTAACAACATAATCTCTTCCATTGTTTCATCTGCCGACCTGCTTGACCGCCTTCAGAAACGCCTTGGCATGGATAAAGCTCCGATAAGAATAGAATGTTTTGACAATTCAAATATTTCCGGGAAAAATCCGGTATCTGCTATGGTTGTGTTTGAAAACGGAAAACCATTGAAATCATCCTACAGAAAATACAAGATAAAGACGGTTGAAGAGCATAATGATTACGCATACATGGCAGAAGTTATAAGGAGGCGGTTCGGGAAAAAAGAGGAGCCGGAGCCTTATCCTGATCTTCTCATGATTGACGGAGGTAAAGGGCATGTAAGGATTGTCCGCGACATATTAAATGATCTGAATCTTGACAGGCCTTTCGATCTTATCGGGATTGCAAAAAAGGATGAGAATAAAGGAGAAAAGGATGACAAGATATATCAGCCCGGAAGATCCAACCCGGT
>RPRI01000111.1 GCA_003818505.1 Desulfobacteraceae bacterium
ACCGCCAGCGGGGCAGAGATCCTTAGCGCCGATAGGATATAGGGCAGTGCTGTCGGTATGCGCAGTTTACTGAGAATCTGCAATTCCGTCGCCGACAGCGATTTCATTACATCGAGAGAAAGTGGAGGAACTGCCTTTAACCCATGCGTGGCATTTACCACCATGGGGAAAAAAGTTATTAGCCCGGCCATGACGATTTTACTTATTACACCTTCGCCGAACCATAGGTTTATCAATGGCGTTAAGGCAACCAGCGGGATTGACTGAAAAGCAATCATGTATGGGTAGCCACTTTTTTCAAAAAATGGAGAATAACAGAAAGCCAGAGCAAATACAAAGGAAAGCATGTTTGCAATGATAAAACCGGCGCCTGCCTCGCCTAATGTTATAGCCGTATGTTTAAAAAGATATCCATACGAGGTTGATATCTCAGCAAGAATTCTGGCTGGTGAGGGCAGTACGAATTCGGGAACTGACAAAAGAGTGCATATGAGTTGCCAGATTGCCAATACGACAACCAGGGACGTGATGGGCAACAACCACTCGCGCAGATCAGCAAGTGTGATTGACGGCAATAGCCGGCCGGTTATCCAACTTTTCCCGTTATCCATAAATATGGTCTTTGGTTCCGAAGCCATTACTGCCACCACTTATCTGTAAGCGCTTTGCGGATTTTTTCCACCTGCTCGCGGAATTCTCTCATATCGACTGAAGACTCGGATCGCTCGGACAGATTTATATTAAACTCGTTAACGATTCTGGTTGGACGCGCGCCAAGTATTATGACGCGATCGGACAGGAGAACCGCCTCCTGCAAGGAATGAGTTACAAAGATTATCGTACATTTTACTTCAGACTTTATACGCAAAAGTTCCATATTCATCCAGGTTCTGGTCATTTCATCCAAATCCCCGAAAGGTTCATCCATTAACAATACTTCAGGTTTGTAAACAAGAGCTCTTGCAATAGAAACGCGTGACAGCATTCCGCCCGACAACTGACTTGGATAAGCGTTGTCAAAACCCAATAGTCCAACAGTCTGTAAAGTATTCAACGCCTCTTTGAGTGCTTCCTGCTTGTCAATATGATTTTCCCCCACCTCGAATGGGAGAAGCACATTTTCCAGGACTGTGCGCCATGGGTACAAGGCTGTTTCCTGGAAAACAATACCAAATAGGCGATCGCGGCGGGCTTCTTCGGGAGAACGATCGTCAACACTGATTGTCCCCGATGTAAAAGGCATAAGCCCGGCAATGGCACGTAACAATGTGGTTTTGCCGCAGCCCGATGGTCCAAGGATCGAAATTAACTCTTCCTTCTGGACAGAAAGATCGATTCCTTCCAGTACGGGGAAAATGTTCTTTCCATTAGCATATGAAAGGTTAAGCTCATTAAGCTTTATGACAGGTGCACCATTTATATTCATTTCAGCCTCTGTGTTAATTCATCAATCAATTCAACTGGGTCGCGACTGAATATAATTGGAGTATCGGGGTATGATGGCTTTAGGCTAGTCAGCAAATCACGAATGGCGTCGGCGACGCCTCCCGTTCCTTCTAATACAGCGATAGTCTTGCCAAAATCATAGGCAAGCGTAAATTCATTTAGGGTTCCCATCCGACCATTAATAATAATGGCTGCATTACATGCCATGGCTGATTTGATATTTCTGTACTTATAGCATGCCTGTAAGTTTGCCCGGTATTCATAGGTATCGGGCACAAACAAGATCTTGGAATAGACATCAGCTGGATCCTGATTAAGAACGGTATGTTCTTCCAAGTTTATAGCTGGTGAATACCCAATAACCGTGCCGCCAGCTTCATAAGCACCAATAGCTACTTGATGACTGACTCCGGGGCAAGCGCCAGTTAAAACTTCATGACCGGCTTCAGCAATCAATTGCCCAGTTCTTCTTGCGATCTGCTTTAATACATGACCAGGTTCAACGGCACTTCCGTATACGGCGATGGCAGTCATTGGGTGATTACTCCATACCTTCTTCATATTCAGATCGGGAACCCTCTTTGACTGAATATTCGGCTAAATTCTTTACCGCTTCATCTTCCAGGTCGAAAGAGAATATATGGCCCATTTTTGCTTTCTTTGCGTAAAGTTGCGCGGCGTTCCATTTGTCCAACGGGACTGATTCGAGAGGAATGCGAGTAACCTCGAAATGTTTTGACAGGGTGTTGATTCGATCCGGATTATTGCTGAGTAGTCGAATGCTTGACAGAGAATAATCGTGCATGATTTCTATAATATCCTTGTGGTCTCTACGATCGTAATGCTGAAAGCCGGCTTGTTTATCTGCTTCGACCGAATCAAATCCCTGATCCTGAAACATATAAACCCGCACATGATCTTGAAGAGATATACCACGACCATCTTGATCGTAGGCGTGAATGAGAAGGCCCTCTCCTTCCTTAATGATACGCCGCATAGCATCATGCGTCTGCTCAGCGCAATCACATCGAGCAGATCCAAAGACATGAGCCCATACACAGTTGGATTCAACGCGCGTTAAAATGTTTGAACGCCCACGAACAGGCCCGCGCTGTAAAACAAAATATCTACGATCCAAAGCGAACTGATATACGTATAAATCAAATGTCCCTTTGCCGAGCCGGCTTGGAAGCTTCATGGGACCTGTTTTTTTGTATGTTTTCTGGTTAGCCATCTTAAATCCCTTTAAAGCTATTTGTGTAAATTAGCATATGCGGTATGCAATAAATCGAATATATTATGCATATGTTAACACATATTGAATATTAACGAAGCAATAAATATGCCAACAATTATTCTGCAGAAAACATGCTTTTATAATATGATTTATATCATATTATAGATGTATCAATATAGAACAATATTCATAAATGAAACAATAAATATCATATTTGATACTGTTGGTTCGTTTTTCAGCAATATATTTGGTAAGTCAATCGGTATCCATCCGGAAACATAGATCAAATAAACGAATCAGCAATGTGGTGGAAGTTCCATGAAATCAATGAATTGATAGGCGACACATGAGATAGTCTGTCGCAAAAGAAATTCCGCAGATTGGCACAAAGGCCGCTCATGAGGGCTATTTCAGGATGTAAATAAACTTGTAAGATTAAAACTTTACTTGTATCAGCATTGTTTCTTTTTATAAATATTACCAGTAATATCAATATGATTTCATAATTATTAAGTTCAAATGTATCTCTCACCACTATGCTTCGATGCCCTCTGTGTGATACCTAAAACATTTTAGCAAAATGCATCGGACCATAAACAGCAATATTGCCTATTTTTTCTTTGATCTATTTATTATTTGTTTTTTTTGTTGAGCCTTTACCAGATTTCCTCTCTATTAATCCAAGCCGCATCAAAACTTCCTCTATCTTTTCGAAATAATACAGTGCGATGAGGGATTTTTTAATTATTTTGTCTGCACAAATTGGCCGGGTTTCGTCGGCGGTAAAACAGGCTTTCATATGCTGGTCTTTGGCGATTTTGATTTTGTGTTCCAAATCGCCCACACCTTCAAGATAGCCGTTTAGCTTGATACCTGCCGAAAAGAATATGTCGTTGTCAACCGGCTTGCCGGTCACAGCGGAAATAATAGCAACCAGCACGGCCAGAGCAACACTGTCGGATTCATAAATATACCCGCTGCCTGCTTTGTAATTAACTTCCACGCGAATTGCTTTTTCCCAGAGCCGGAAGGGCGCAAGGAATGGCGATGATACAAACATATCACCCAAAATATCTTCCAGATAATCCGTCGGCGTCGTGATTCTTTCTTCGACGCCGCTTCTTTTCAACCCCAAGAGTTCCATCGCCCGGATTTCCAGTTTGCTACGACCTCTTACCGCATCGCTGATAACTGCAATGCATTCCAGCAATGCTCCATGGCCGGTTTCCCGATCTACGGCCACGCCATAAGCTACGCCATGCTCATCCAGTCTGCGCGGCGGGGAGGCGGCAAGCGCAATATATTCCTCATGCACAACATCGTGATTGTTAATTGAATCCAGGTAGTTCAATTTTCTGTTCAGAGATTTTTTCTGTCCGATTTCACTCAACAAATATGATCTTTTAGCAATTTCCTCACGGCGCATAGCCGCTACGATTTCTCCGGAACAAATCGGGCAGATTTCAAGATGTTTTTCAAAGGTCTTCTTCTCGGCATGCAAAAGAATATCTTCAACATAATCGTCGTAAATATTTCTGTTTCGATCAGGAGCATAAAGGGCGCACCTATCCGATTTTATTAATTTTTTTCGCATAGTTTTTTCGCGTTTTTTCTTATTAATTCCGGGCATTCTTTTGCCTTTGTTCAATATTACATAACGATTTATTTTATCATTTATTACAATTCTATATGGTTAAGAGTTTTTCTGGCCCGATATAACCAGATGCCAATATTCTTTTGTTTTGCTTTTGCAATACCCAATAATTGAGCAATTTCGCCGGCAGTGGGATAAACATTAATCTTTTGAGACATATTTCTCATTTTTTCAAGTTGCTTTGTCTTTTCGGCTATTTCTTTTTTAAGTTCTTTCAATTTATTCGGAGAAGTGTTCAGGTTTTTCTCCATTTCATAAAATTTATAATGAAGCCTTTCTAAAAAAGTGAATTTGATGGCAATCATGTTCTGCTGATGTTCATACTTTTCATTTTTCTTTTCCAGAGAAGATAGAATCGCATCCACCTCCCTACTGATCTTTAAGGGCGATACGGAGCGCATTGATGCGATTTCCAGGATCTCTTCTTTCTCCAGAGAGATGTAGAACATCATCTTGACCTTCAATACAAGGCGTTGAATGTCAGGCAGATTTTTGACTGCCCGAAGCAGGGTATCATAATGATGTGTTTTTTGAATCTTGCCGTCCGGCAGGTCAAACTCTTCCGGCGCTGAAATCGTGTCAACCAAACGGGCGGATTTTTCATCGCTTCCGATCGGTTCTTCCAACGATTTTTTGCCGATTTCCATCGCATAAGCAAAAGCGTTCTTTTGTGATTTTTTAGCCCTATTCCAGTCCAGAACAACATTTCTCACAACGGTGAGAAGCCAGGCGCGGAAATTAGTATGGTTAAGGGCTTTTTTAAAAAGTTTTTTCCCATGGATTTTTTCTATCAAAATGAAGCTTATTTCATCTGTGAGATCCTGCGTGACGGCATTAAGGGGAATTCCAACGTATAGAAGAGTTTTTAATATCCGCTTGTCTATCAGCCTGTTAAAACGCTGGTAAAATGCCTTCCAATAAATATCGGATGAACCGTTTTCAACACAACAGCGGATCAGTTCCACGTCGGTCAGATTTTTTACGACTGTTTGACTGTTTTGCGGCTTTGGATTTGACAGGATCTGTAAATGAGGCTCTTTTGAATTTTGTTTTCGAATCTTAGAATGAGTACCACATAATTTGTATAGAACCATACAATTCGCCAGAAATAATTTCAAATTAGTGGAAATAAAAAATAAGCCTATTGAACAAATTGTGTTTTTTTAGCACTAAAAATAACAAAATGTCCATAGAAAATGTAATTTTTGAAAATATTTTAGAGCTATTAAGCTCCTTTTTTTTAATCAAAGGCAGCTTCTGTAATAATATTTCGAAAATTTCGTCTATATGAAACATTCAAATGATGTTAAATTATTTTCATACGGAAAGGGTTCTTTCGTGCGATCTTGGTATCAATCTGAAAGAATACTTGCACAACGTACTATGCGCAAACGACTGCAATCCTGGAAAATATAATGAGCCATCTTGAAATTATAAAGAATGACCTTGATTCACTGGCCTACGAGGATCAGTTTATAAAAAACATTTTATGATTGATTGGGAGGGAATCCATGAACCAGAAAAAGATATTCGGAGCTATATCATGCATCCTAATCACTCTCACGGCGTTGCTGTTGATTATTTTTCAGTGGTCTTGGTCTTCGGTCAAGTACCGTCCGAGCGAAAAAAAGATCGCAGCGTTGCGAAATCGGGGTCTCAACATCGAGAAAACTTGGAAATCGGGAATATTTCGTTTCTACTTAACGGGGGAAGCTTTGGTGGAGGATCCTTCAATGGAAGGGGCCTATTATGAAGGTCAGTTGAACGCAAAGGGACAGTTCCATGGAAGAGGAAAGATTGTTTTCCCCGATGGCAACTGGATAGACGGGGAGTTCGTTGAAGGCTTCATTGAGGGCTTTGCCGTTTCGGTCGAGCCCGATGGTTCACGCAAAGAAGGACAATATCGTCGGGGAAAGATGTATGGCCAGGGCAAAGAGATTCGCGCCGACGGTATCCGCTATAAAGGTGAATGGAAGGATGACGAGTGGCACGGTTGGGGAACCGCCACCTTACCGAACGGTGGTAGCCTCACTGGTCTTTGGAATCAGGGCTCATTCGAAGGAATCGGTAAAGACACATGCAATCCTCCGCCGGCAAAGGACCCTCCGGGGGATAGTGCGGTTCCGATAAAAGTGCCCTATCCAAACCGCCCCAAAATCATAACCGCAGCCTAAAGGGGTTCAACAAAAAATTGTATCATAATCATTGCGTTGGTTCTTACAACCCAGGAAGAAACAAAATCTATCTGGTGAACAATGATAAAATAAGTGTGCAACATGAATCTCCCAGAATCGAATAAAGGTAATATTCGCCCGGGATACGGCTACAGGAACGGAAAGTGGTACACTTTCTGGGAAGATGGCATCTCGGTTATAAGAGCATGGAACCCGGTCCGATCCTGGCAATACGATAGCTTGCAAGGTTGGCGGGTCGGTTTTCCAAACCAATTTGACATCCTTTGCAATCTCTATTTTAGAACATATCGCAGGCGGAAGAGATCTCTGAAGGTAACAAAAGGAGGCACGCAACTTTGCTTGCCCTTTGGAAGAAAAAAAATTGAAAAACTAAGCCAATTTTTTAATACTATACCGGTTGTTGAAAGAGAAATACTCAGAGAGTACCGCTTCGGCAGGTGGCATATTTTAAAGATGCTTGGAAGTTGCGGGGCAGCAGCCTTGGATCTTTATAACAGTAATCCGACATTAGCGTTTGCCTTAGCTTTGGCCAGATACCTTGGATCGGGTAATAATAACTTTTATCGCTCATTGAGAGCGCTTCTCCATAAGAGACAAAGAGAAATAATCGGATGGATGGGTTTTTCGGATAGTAAAAAGCAGGGTATTGTGAATATTTTTATAAAAATAAATCCTTTTGCCATAAGGCATATTCAAGACTTTTGGCGTCTTAGATCCATTATGAATGAGCAACCAAACATTACTAAAATGATGTTTTTTTTGGAACGAATAAATACTGACATTTTCAGGATAGTAACAGATCCTGCTTTAGTTAGATATGTTACGCCTGATTTTCTTGATGAAGTATCCTATAACAAAGAGAGTGAAATAATACCAAGGGTCGCCTATAAGCTGAAGCGCACGATTGAAATGCTCCCAGTCAATAGAAACGTCAAATTTAAATCTTTAACACATTTGCAAAAAATCTGGGGCGAACTGGCTGATCATGAATGCCGGATATGTCTTATTATGGACAGAGACATAAATTTTTGCCCGCCACCATTTCCGGCTTTTGTAGGAGAGTCATTAGTTGTAGAACCGTTGACCTGCTCCCGAAGCCTCGCTGAAGAGTCTATTGAGCAGGAAAACTGCATAATCGACTATGTCAATTATGTACTTGATGAAGAAGGACAGATTTACATATATAAGGTGATAAAGCCTGAGAGAGCTACATTAAGCATCGTAAATGAAAATGGTTATTTCATAGTCGATGAGCTGAAAGGTCGGAAAAACAGAGATGTCTCTCAAATGACAAGTTGTTTAGTTTCGAACTGGCTTAAGAATGTTCAGCATGATTATTGTTAACAGCGAGGATTATAATTGTCGATGATCAAATCGACTGTCGAAATCATTTATCATACCAGAAGCGATACGAGAAGTGATGTGATCCGGTACATCAAGATATCTTATAACAGTAATCGTCTGCATTCTTACTTGGAATTGATCAGAATCCGAATGAATTTGAAAAGAATTTTATGTTGGCAAAAGCAGTTTAACTGGTGTCCATATTTACTTGACCAGATCAGTATATTTGTTGTTATGACATATGATAATGGACAGCGATATTCTTTTAAATTTTGAGAAGCACGTCTTCTACCACGGGACAACTTTTAAGGCTGCAGAGTCCATAGCCCAGCGTGGTTTCTGTGTGTGGTTCAAAGACGATGAGATGGGACGCTATGCTGGTGGGGGTAATCTCGGCATTGGACTTTATATCACCTGCAATTGGAAGATTGCTTTGTTATTTGGGTCTACTCTTCTTCGTGTAGCAATCCATCCTGGTACTCGACTGCTGAATTCAGCTTTGCCTCCAGATGGTAAGATCATCGATTCACTTCAGAGGGAGTTTGGTCGTGAGATTCTTAGGAAGTCTCCACGGAAAGTTCTCCCAAAGAACAAGAAACTTCAGCTCCAGGAATTGATCAGTCTGTTTCGTTACCACTACTATCACATTTGGGAAAAGTATTCCGGCAGGGATCGAAACGCTTACTGCAGATGGAAAAGGCATCTGGATAATCTTCGAGTCTTTCGATCCTTCCGAAGCATGCTGATCCAATATGGCTTTCATGGTTATGGAAACCCAGGGGATGACAACGGCATTGTAATATTTGCCGAAGACCGACTTGTGTTGAAAGAAATAGTTGCCGTCATTCCATTTGATTATTATTCAGAGTTATGTAAAGGTGATTTTCAGTTTCGAATCATCAGGGAGGTTGGAGAATACTTCCAACGGCATGGGACATTAAGGGCGAAGACATTAGCAAAACAAGTTTCTGAAGCAGCAACAGGTACGTTGCGCATCTGATTTATCCATACTGCAACTGGCCTTTTGCCGGTGTCCCGGATATTTACAAGCGTGTTTTGTTCACGAACTCCCATAATGGTCATATCATCAAACAGCCTTCCAAGTATTCGCTGAAAAGTGTTCCGGAATAACAATAGGAAAAGCGCGCGCTTCAGCTACCCGCAGAACTGTAATTACAAACGTTCTCCCATTCCAGTCAGATCGTAATAGTATAGTAGTAACATGTTCATTTAGTAAACGATTTAGTATCCGTCCCTCTGTCCCATATCATAAAAACCGCATATCCATAAATCCAGATCACGTGAAAACAAAACCCCATAAAACAACTGTAAAAGCCTTTATTACCAGCAATAAATCTTTCTGATAAAGAAAAGTTATAGCAAATCGACGCAGAGAAGAAACAGATCGGGCATTGTTCCAGTATCCCGACCACCCCTGGCAGAGTTTAATCCGACCGCTGACATACCCGTCCCTCACGATTTTTTTCAGAATATAAAAGCCATAAGAGAAAGGCTGGGGAAAGATGTTAGAAACACCGTTGTTGAAGCTCCCCGTTGTAAGCATTGGGAAATCTGCGACCGTAGGGAATAGTGTATGTTTTTAATTTGGTTCATTTTCACTTACCGGAATGTATTCTGTTGAAGCCGTTTCTCTTCTCTTTCTCTACAGTTATTCTGATTATTGAGGAACTTTAACAATGTGAAGATTTTAGCGCGCCGATTAAAATTATCGTAATTAACCAGGAACACAGGCGAATTAAGAGAGGCCAAAACCGAGCTTCTTAACTTCCTCAAATCTTGATATTTATTTGATATGATTATAAATACAATTTTCATGCTTTGTCAGAATTTTTCTTGTTTTAGCAAATTTCGGAAAAAAGTCCCACACTAATTCCCACACCACATTATTACGCAATTAATTAATTTCAATAAGCATCATAGGTCATGCAACTCATAATATTGCATTTTTTAATTATATCATCTATAAAATATTTTATGATCATTTAAATGTACAGTATAATAGATCTTAGTTTCATTTTTAGTGTCCCCATCGGGGATGGTTGAAACCCCTGCCTTAAGGCGAAGAATAATACGGCGATATGGCCGAAGGCCATGAGCCAAGGCAAATTAGACCATATTCCTTTAACCTTTAGTCGGTTTCAACCGACCAACGAACCCTCCGTCTTCCAGACGGTGGTCGTTTAGTTTTAAAAATTGATGCTCTCGCGTATATAGGAGAAGTGATTTAATATATATGTTGTGCGAAGAAGTAAATTGAAAAAGAATGGAGTTAATATAGTAAGTTAGTGTGAAGGCTTAATAGAAAACATGGAAATGTTACCATTCGCAAGGCTTTCTACCATCTTCCAAGGGAAAAAGTGGACTGAAATATACGGTAGTAATATTGTGTTTGATAAATTTTGCAGGTTATTGGATAATCTTTCAGAACAACAAAGGAACTTAATTCTTGAATTAACTGATCGTTATACTTGGATGTCATATAACGAATTTATCTATAGGCTCATTAAAGTTTTCAATAGTATTGAGAATGATAAACTGCAGGCACTAAAGCGTATTGTGTTATTTCCGGTAATGAAACCTGAGGATGAGGCTGTAACCAAGAGTGGCCATGCGGTTTTATATTTGATTCAAGGTATAATACCGTTTCTTATAGGATACAAGCACATAACTTTCGGTAAAATAGAAGAATATGACAAAATTACATCTAATAGCTTTACAATTAGTGAAGATGTAGCAATTTTTTTGATAGATGACTATTTAGGGTCTAATGAAACTATTAAAGCAACAATAGATAAAATATTAACGAATAGCAATATACGTAGAGACAATTTATATATTATTTCTATTTCAGCCCAAAAAGAGTCGTTGGATTTCATTAATAGCTTAGGTATTTCAGTATATACAGACCATTTCTCAAAAAAAGGTATTTCAGATTATTACTCTTCGCCTCTCCTTGAAGAGAATATAACTATTATGTTAGAAATTGAAAAATTAATAACAGGGAATCACTTTAGTTTTGGTTATAGAAATTCAGAAGCATTGATTACATTAATAAGAACTCCCGACAATACTTTTCCAATTTTTTGGAAAGAGTATAAAAAGAACGGTATAAAATTTGAGGCACCCTTTGCTAGAGTTCAATTTAACCTATGAACGAAAAACATCTATATACGCTTCTTAGAGTTATATATAAAAATGCGAATATTAATATTCTTATAAGAGAGGGCTTATCATTTTCAAAAATAGCCGAGCTCACCAATGAAGCAATAATTGCTGAGTTCGTAATTCAGGCGAATGACAAAATTGAACTTTCCCAAAAAGGTCTTGAGAAAATGCAAGAATTGGGAGTAAAATTTAAAAAAATTAATAAGGAGGAATGGATAGAGAAAGACCTTAAGAGTAAAATTCCGAAATTGGATAAGAATTTTATATATTTGCCAGATCAGAATAAGTTGACATTTTAGTCTATATAAAATATAAAGATCTTACACTGACTTCTGTTGGTGTCGGAGCAGTGAGTCACTGTTCTGTAAGTGAATGCTTTTTCAAGCTTTGGGCGTAAAGTTAACTCAAATTTTTAATTTGAGCCAACTTTACGCCCCTATTCGAAATTGAGAGTGATGGGTAGTGGCAACCCTCACTCTCAATTCAGGAACTAAAAGTGACATTTACTCAGTATAAAAGAAAATTTACTGCTGAGGCTTTTAAATCAGGTTATTCTCAACAAAATATTGATCGTTGTCTTGTTTATGCAGAAAGACTATTTTCTAATAAAGTTCCTGTAATCTATAACACTTCTCATCTTTCCGGTTTAGTCGGCTATAGAAAATCCTATTTAAAAAAAGCAGCATTGTTTACCACATATTTTTATAGAGATTTCGAAATTCTAAAGAAAAATGGGAAAAAAAGACAAATATCTGAACCACTTCCTAGTCTTAAGGAAATACAATTATGGATTTTAGAGAATATTCTTTACAAAGTCAAAATAAGTAAGTTTGCAAAAGCATATATTCCCAAAGTAAACCTTAAACAAAATTTGAAATATCATGTAGGAAAACCTCTTATTCTTGCAATTGATATCGAGAATTTCTTCCCTTCCATTAGGCAAAACAATGTTGAAAAAATATTTCAAGAGTTAGGGTACTCCAACTTAATTTCAAATTTATTAGCGAAACTTTGTTGTCGTGGTGAATCACTTCCTCAGGGTGCCCCAACGAGCCCATACCTATCAAACATTTATCTTAAGCCATTGGATGATGACGTCTCTGAATATTGCTTGGAAAGAAATATACACTATACTCGGTATGCCGATGATCTGACTTTCTCTGGTATGTTTAATGATAAGGAGCTTTGTAAATATCTGCATATTGAAATAGAGAAACTAAATCTTAAAATAAATAATGATAAGACTAAAGTTATGACTCCAAATACCAGACAGACGGTTACTGGGATAGTTGTGAACGAAAAACCTCAAGTATGCTTTGTTAAGCGAAATGGAATAAGACAAACTATTTACTATATAAAGAAATTCGGGCTTGAAAATCACATGGATAGGATAAAAATCAAGAAACAAAATTATTTGAAACATTTATTAGGTCAAGTAAATTTCGTTCTTTTTATTAACCCCTCGGATAAAGAATTTATTGAATATAAAAATTATTTGAGAACACTTATAATCCATCCTCTATCTTAGCTTTGACACATGAAGGTTGATGGCTGAAAGAAAATATGCAGGTTGTGCGAAACTTCTATCTGTACTTCGCTTCTAATGAACAATGTCCCTCTATCCTCTCTAATAAAAACAGATTATCCATAAATCCAAATTTTGTGAAAACAAAACCAATTAAAACAGCTGGAAAAAACCTTTATTATCATCAAATAAATCTTTCAGATAAACAAAAAGCCGTGGAAAATCGGTGCAGAGTTAAAGAAACATGACTTTGTTCCAGTATCCCGACCATCCTGGCAAATTAAAATCCGACCGCTGACAGTTTAATACCAGTTATTATATTGACCAGGTTTGATAATAGTCTTGTTTAATAACCCTTTATAATCACCGTATTCTTCAATTACTTTGGTAGAATTTTTATTCATTCCCCATTCTTTTGGTTTTTCCTCCGGTTTGAAATCATTAGTTCCATATCTCGCAGAAAATACATAATCCTTAGTAATACGGATACCATATTCATCTTGTAATACATTAAATAATGCAATCTGCCATAGATGCCGATGTCTAACTTTATATTCTGATTTATCTATAAAATTTTCTAAATCATCGCTCCTAATTTTTGAAGACTTAATTATTGTGTTAAAATATTTTTCTCCATTCCGAATAATACATGTGTTCCTTTCGTTAGTGCCTCTAAAAAATTCTATAAACAATATATCTCCGAGGAGAATAAAAACTATCTCTGATTCTATTTCAGTAATACCAATATTATCTAACAATTTCTCAGTAATATTGTATTTCTTCTTTAGTTTGTTAATATTCTTTTCAATTAATTGGTATACGTTTGAATTTATAAATATTTTGATACTATCAATCTGATCTCGATAGTTCATCCAGAAAACGGTTCTGCTTCGTAGTCGTTTTTTGTCTGTAAAGCTTTGAGTCGGGTCTTCTTCAATAAATTCGTTATAGATCACCTCGGCAAGAAGTTCGAAATATCGAAATTCAACTAACCCTTGCAGTCTTTCGTATGTTTTTCTGGCTTTTTCGCTAATTCCTGGAACAAGATCCCAATCAGGTGGGTTTCTGAGGTTTTCTTCGAGATGCTCAAGCACCGGTATTTGTAAGTTTGTGTTAGATTCAGCAGCATCTATCGCTTTTTCAACTCGTTTAGTTAGTTGAGCTTTATTCTCTGAAGAAAATCTTATTAGATATTCTAATGAACTCTTAATTTTCTTTTGATCTGTTTGCGTGCTGGGACTTAATAAGAGTTTAAAGATTTCTTCTTCTGTTGGGTCTAAATAATTTTCTTTAACATAGTCATCTTTATCAAAACCGTAGTCGTCATACCAGTACAAAGTAGGTTCTTTATTTGCTTGTATACAATTATTGGCAAATTGACTGATAAAACCTTCCTTGTTATCTCTAATACTAACGAGCACCTTTAGCATTTCGTTAATTTTCTTGTCTTTTTTTGCAATAGCATGGAATTTATCCATAAAGTCAAGGTGAGGCTTTCTAACTATCTGATGTCTTATAAATAGCTTCTGCAGGTAAACGTATTGAAGGAAAGTCCGGAATCGATCGTTAGCCTTGCTGCTGTTATATACTGATTTTACAAACCCATCATTGGCGATATATTCTTGAACAAGGTCCTTGTATATTTCTTCTCTGCCTTTCATTATTGTTATTAGGTTTGAATGCATTGCATAAACCAATCGAAAGTGATCAATAGCGTGGAGCTCCTCTGTCATTTCCAAAGCATATGCCATGAAGATTTCATCCATCATCTTCGGAGGGAATTTGATAGGATCAAAGCCTTCCGATGGTTTTCTGCCATCAGATGAGAGCTTCTTAGCTAATCGCTTTAAACGGACCGGTTCACGATATTTCGGTAAAGGCAGGTCAGGTATCATGGCAAACTATGTTTTGCCTCTCGGATTTTTAACTGGCAAGATTCACCAACATTTCCTTCAATTTTTCAAGTTGACCCTTAAACTGGAGCTGAAAAATAACTTTTCTGTCAGCGGGATCATCAAGCGAGGAATTTGCCTTCATGTTGCCCCAACCACATACTTTTATTTTTTTCAGGAATTCTTCTTGGTTGGTCAGGCTGTCAAAGTTGTTAATATAAATCCAAACACTTTCTGCACGGCCAAGACTGAGTTCCATCATTCTACCCCTGAACTTAGTATCCATGAGGTTTTGACTTGTATGGCCCTCTATATCAACGGATACAATCTCGTTTGATACCTCTTCACTGAAGAATATTACTTTAGACAAGATTGGGATGAATTTATCGAGAAAGTCTTTACCTTCAGGCTTTAATATGTCTTTATCGGTGTTAAATAGAATTTTATCAGCAATAGATATTGTGCCGTGTTCCGGATTGATCTCAACTTCAATGTTAACCTGTTTTAACTCTTCAATTAATAGTGCGAAAATTTTGCTCTGAGTGGTATTTTCACTATAGAGAAGCAGGGCCGCTGAAGTAAAAAACACAAAAAGTAGCATAAGAACAGACATAAGATCGCTGATTGATAACCAGAAAGGGTTTTCCTCAGACTTTGATAATATTCTTGTTCTCTTCATTTGTTTTCCCTGTCAGCAAGAGCTGCAGATGCGAGGGTCTCGGCATGAAACAATAACTGCTTGAAAATTGTTTCAAGATGCTTATCTACATTAGTTTGAAATTGTGAGATAATTTCATTCTGTTTCTTACCAAAAGCTTCGATTTGCTGCGCAACCTCCTTGCTTACAGCCGTTGCAATCTCTTTGAGTGATTCATTGATAGCTTCAACTTTTTGGTTGGACTGTTTAAATGAAATAGCAATTTGTTTGTTTGCTGCAACCGTTTCAGTTGCTAGTTCACGAATACTTTCTTTCTGCATTTCAGTTAAGACTGTACCCTTTGATACTACTATGTCTAATCTGCTAATCAGATCAGTCTTGAGCTTATATTCATCCTCAAAAGCCTTACGGAGTTTGTCTGTTAGTTCCTTCAGTTGGTCAACATTTGCAGTTAATATATTCTCAAGCACAGCCTTTTGCTGATCGAAGAAGCTTGTTAGCGAAACGGTATAGTCTTCGCGGAATTTCCTTAATTCATCCTGGACCCTTGCACTAGTATTGACTAGTTCATCTCCAACACCACTGAGTGTGTCTTGGAGTTTCTGGTTGGTTTCATTAACAACACTTTCAAATGACACGCTTGCCTGTTCAATTAAAGCAATTGCACTGTCTCTAGTCTTGTTGATTGCATCTTCGAGCGTATCCTTGGTAGTTTTGACAATGCCTTCAAGGCTTTCTTTGTTGAGTTTTCGTATTTCAGTAAATGTTTCGATAGAGAGCTTGCGTTGGTCTGAGAGCATGTTTTGAAAGCCGTTCATCTGCTGCCGGAAGGATTCATTCCCCTGAGTGATCATGTTGGTAAAATCATCGGAAATCGTGCGGAAATTCTCCCCCATTTGTTTGATATCGGCCTTAGCCTGTTCGATCATTGCTACAGCTGCATCTCTCGTTTTATTAACAGCATCTTCAAGTGTGTCCTTAGTTGTCTTGATAATACTGTCCATGCTTTCTTTGTTGAGTTTTCGTATTTCAGTAAATGATTCGAAAGAGAGCTTGCGTTGGTATATAAGCATTTTCTTAAATTCATCAACCTGGTCTTTAAATGATTTGTGACCGTCAGAAAGTATTAGAGAAAATTTTTGTGAAATATCCTGAAAGCTTTCAGAAATTTTGTTGATATCGTTATTGAATTTTTCGTATTGGGAAAAAACTTGATCTGAGGTTGTCTTAAAGCTATTTCGAATTTCGTTGGATGTGTTTTTAAAAGAATCTTCTTGGGTCGCGAGTGTTTCGTTCATATCCTTAACGAATTTATCAAGCCCAAGGTTGAGACTGCTTATTCCTTTGTTTGTTTCAACTATAGCTAACGTCTTAAATAACATTACAGAGTGATAGTATTTTATTCGGTCGCCATTTGCGTGAACGATTAAAGACGGCAAAATCCATATGTTCAAATGTTTCATAATAGGTATTTGTG
>RPRI01000112.1 GCA_003818505.1 Desulfobacteraceae bacterium
CCGAAAAGGGTGGCTATACCAGTTCTGTCTCACGCAAGATGGGCAAATTCGAAATCGCCGAGGGTGGGACGATTTTCCTCGATGAAATCGGCGACATGGATATTTCACTTCAGGCCAAACTCCTGCGGGTGCTCCAGCAGAAAAGTTTCGAACGACTCGGAGGCACCAAGGCGGTCACGGTCAACGTCCGGGTAATCGCCGCCACCAATATGGACCTGCAGGAGATGATTCGCAGAAAGCAATTCCGCGAGGATTTGTTCTATCGCATCCGGGTTATTCATCTGGAGCTTCCAAGCCTGAAACAGCGCCGTGAGGATATCCCCCTGTTAGTCGATCATCTGATTGCCAAATTCAACAGGCTTCAGGGCAAGGATATCGCCGGGATATCGGGAGAAGTCATGACCCGGCTGATGGGCCATGATTTTCCGGGCAATTGCCGCGAACTGGAAAACATCCTCGAGCAGGCCTTTGTCCTGTGCCATGATAGTATCATCAACTTAAACCACCTGCCGCCTGAGTTGCGGCTGGCAGGCCGGAGCGATTCCGGTGTCTCACGTCCCATGAGTCTTGTGGACCTTGAAAAAGGGATGATCGGTGAAACCCTGAAGCGCTGCAACGGCAATCGCCGGCAGGCAGCCCGGGAACTGGGCATAGACCCCAGTACCCTTTACCGCAAGCTCAAGGCACTGCGCATCAAGGTCCCCGAAAAAGACGGCAGAAGCCAGCCCTGATAATCGTGCATTTTGCATGCCTATTTTCAAAAATCTGGCCAGCGAAGAGAGCAGTGGCCGGTCTATTCAAATATAATATCTCTTTAAATCATATGGTTATATTGATTCAAGTAAAGTGCCGGACTTGGCATGTGATTTGCTACTCCCAAGGAAAGGGATAATATTCTAAAAATTTGCCTCAAATACTGTTCATACTGCAAGGGTTTTATTTCAGGCATGGCTATTGGTCCATGAAGGCGATAAACCCTGACTTTTCGGAAACAAGAACTTTCAAGCATTATTGATACATATGTATTTATCGGGTTAATATCACCTGGTATGATTTCTGCTTCTGACCGCATAAACATATTTATATAAGCCAATCGGGAAGCAGAAAGATTGATCGATACCCAATCGATAACGTATTTACATTTGGGAACGGGAGTATTTTATCAGCGCAGATGTTATCAACCGTGATCTAATACAAACCTGTGACAAGAAACGAACAGCAAGTTAACTTCGGGAAGAATCAGAGCATCTTTTGCGTCTTAAAGCACAAAGGGGCGATAGATAAAAAAGCCTATTGATGTAGCCGTATAAGTATCCGTAGGGGTGAGACAAGAACTTAAAAAGGAGCAAGACCATGAGGCATTTAAAATGGACCTTATATGTGGCAGGGTTCTTCGTCGTTTTACTCGTTTTTTTCGGCAGCCGTTCGACAGCACAACTGGCTGAAAAAGAGAACCATTGTTTCACCTGCCATACAAATGCGCAAAAGCTGATACAGATCACAAGGGAAATTGCCAAGGTCGATAAGGGCAGACCGGGAGCCTCTGCGGAAACCGAAGGGGAAGGATGAGGTGGTGAGGTGGAGCAGTTGGCTCCGCACGAAAAGATCTTCGTGGACAGCGCAATAGCAGAAGATGAAAATCACGGCGAAATTGGTTGTAATGAATGCCATGGCGGAAATCCAAACGAACCTGACTGGAAAAAAGCCCATGAGGGAGTGGTCAAAGATCCGACATATCCTGATCCTTCAGAAGCCTGTGGATCCTGTCATGATGACAATGTAAAAAACAGCAAGACAAGTCTTCACGTCAGCCTGTCTCCATTCAAGAAGATGATAGATCTGAGGGCAAGCGACGACAAGACGCTCCACTCAAAGGTTGACGAGGCCAGAAATGGCCATTGCACGTCCTGTCACAGCAGTTGCGGACAATGCCACATCAGCCGCCCCGAGTCGGTTGGAGGGGGTTTATTGGAGAACCACCTGTTCCAGAAAAACCCGCCGATGAATAAAGTCTGCACTGCCTGTCACGGAAGTCGTATCGAAAAGGAATATTTTGGCAAGAACAAGGGCATTCCCCCGGATATTCACAAGGAGAAATATTTCAAATGCAGCAAGTGCCACAAGGCGGAAGAAATGCATGGAGACGGCAAGGAATATGCGAATAGATATGAAGTGGAAAACGGCCCCAAATGTATTGACTGCCACAAAAATATCAATGATGAAAAATCAAGTAATGCCAAGCAGCACTTGGTACATAAAGACCGCGTGAGCTGTAATGTCTGCCATTCCATGCCTTACAAGAACTGTTATGCCTGCCATGTAGGGAAAGATAAACTGGGATACAAATTTTTCAAGACCAAGACCTCCACCCTTGAATTCAAGATAGGTCTTAACCCCTTGAAATCGAAAAAGAGACCTGAGAAATTCGTCACACTTCGTCATATCCCGGTAGACCAGGGGACTTTCAAGTTTTATACAGATAATGGGCTGGCCAATTTTGATAAACTTCCAACCTGGAAATTATGCACCCCGCACAATATCAGAAAAAGCACTCCTCAGAACAAGACCTGTAATTCCTGTCATGAGAATACAGATCTTTTCCTGCTCGAGAAGGATATTAAGCAGGAATATTTGAATGCTAACAGGAAAGTTGTTGTACCACTCGACATGGTTCCAAAAAAGGTCAGTGAGTGAGAGTGAAACTTATTAACTTACATTAGACGTTGAGCTGTTACGGCCGGGAAGGAATGAAAAAATCAAAATCATTATTCATTGAAGACAGTAGGTATGGAAAGAAGTCGGGCAAGAAAAAAACTCTATATTTAATCAGAAAGGAGGAGGTTTTATGAAAGGAAGTTTCATGAAAAGATATGCTTTTTTTGCACTCGTCCTGATGTTGGGATTTAGTCTGATCGTTGGTGGCTGCGCAACAACACAGAAACAGGCGGCTCCAGAGGGGCTTACCGCAAAAGAACTTATAGCTGAAGCCAAGAAGGATATCTGTGAGATTTCAGTCTCCGAGGCAAAAGCTCTACTTGATAAAGGCGGATATATCTTTATGGATTGCCGGGAGCCCACGGAATTCAAGATGGGGCATATTCCAGGTGCCATGAATATCCCAAGGGGTTTAATGGAGTTCGAGATAGACAAGAAGATTCCCGACAAGAAGGCCAATGTAGTATTATACTGCAAGTCAGGTGGACGCGGTTGCCTGGCTGCCTGCACCCTTTGCCGCATGGGATACAAAAACATCAAAAACATGGCCGGCGGTTGGTTGGCATGGGAAAAGGCCGGATACCCGATCGAATAGAGTCATTATTTAAACATAACGTTATTCCTGCCATCATCCATCGGCGATGGCGGTTTGCGGCCGGTCCGTGATGCCTGTGGCGGATCGGCCGCCTTTGTCTTGCCTTCAGGATCTGTTGATCCTCTTCCGGAAAAAGTTCCTGATCATGAGCTTGCCTGTTCGTTATTGAACAATCCATAAAATCCTGCTATTTTCTTTTCATGCAGATGCATACGCATCCGGAACCAAATAAAATCGATTATGACGGATGTAAGTTGTGTATTACCGGCGCAGAAAGGACAGGCCGCGAGATTGAGAAAACAGGAGGTTTTTATGAATAAAAAAGTTCTGATCGGGGTGGATGGCTCCATCCATGCCAGACATGCCGTCCAGTATGCCGCCGAACTGTACCAGTCACTCAGGGATGTTTCGTACTGCCTGATTCACATTCAACCGACCATCTCCAGGTATCTGGCCGATGAAGCAGAAAAAACAGCCGACGGAAGAGTGAAACTGGAAACGATTCATAAAAAAAACCATGCGACGGCGATTGAACTGCTGTCGGAGTGCAGGGAAACCCTGATCCGGCTGGGCGTAAAAACCGGAGACATCGATCAGATAACTCAACCGCGAAAGCATGATGTGGCTAAAGACCTGCTGGACTATGCGGAAGAGAAAAATGTATGCGCCCTGCTGGTCGGCCGCCGCGGTATCTCTTATGTAACGGAAATGATGATGGGAAGCGTAACGAGCGAATTATTGACCCGTACAAAGTTGATCCCAATATGGATAGTGGACAATCATGTGCAATCCCGTAATATCGTCGTGGCGGTTGACGGTTCTCCGGGATCCCTGCGGGCCGTCGATCATGTCTCCTTTATGCAAGCCGGCAGCAAATTCGACAAGATTACTTTTTTGCATATTATCCCGAAGTTTTCGGATTTTTGCCCCGTTGCACCGGTTAAACAGGAGGAGGAAATAGACGCCCTCATAAAAACCAGCAACCAAAAATGCACTGACCATTTTTATTGCGAGGCGATTAAAATTCTTCAGCGGGCCGGATACAGCCAGGATGATATCGAATTTAAGCGCTTCGAACACCGCTGGTTCATTGGAAAAGCCCTTGTTGAAGAGGCGAAAAAATTGAATGCCGGAACCATTGTCGTAGGAAAATCCGGTTCCGGGCAAGCAGATCATCTTGGAAAGGTGGCACGTTATGTCATCAACAAAACAGTTCGCAGCGCAATCTGGCTGGTGCCCTGATCGCAATCGTGCGCAAGGCGGTCATTTACGGAAGTTAATCAATAAAGGGAGCTTTTCTTTAAAATGCAGGCAATCATCCTCAGGCTGAAAATACTTCTGGCAATATTATTCGTTATTATGGTTGTTGGCACTGTCGGTTTCGTCTTTATTGAAAAAAAATCAATCGTGGAAGCCGCTTACTTTATTATCGTTACCTTGGCTACAGTCGGATACGGGGATATTCATCCTGTAACACAGATGGGAAGGTTTTTTACAATTATCCTGATTGTAACAGGTGTCGGCACCTTTCTCGGTGTGATCGCAAACATTAAAGAGATGATGTTGGCCAAAAGAGAGATCGAAAGCAGAAAGAATAAGCTCAACATGGAAAGCCGGAGTCGCCGCAATGTTACGCCATCGTCAGCGAAGCCGAAGGAACAAAATGCTTTGGCAAGGTGAGTAAAAAAGTCAATATTGTTTTAAAACAGAGGATCGCACATCATGAGAAGGAATCGAAGCAACAGGCGGTTTTGATGGGTAAATACGGATTCTTCCGCTGAGTCAGAATGTGTGCACGGAAGCGGGTTCAAATGAGATAAAAACATCAACTCCTTCCCTGAGACCCGATTCGACGAGTGACTTCCTGGTTACCAGCGCTTTAAAGATGAGATCTCCTGCTTTCACGTCGATCTCATAAGTAAATCCATGGCTGACCACGGCTGATACAATTCCCGGAGAGGTGTTTCCCCGGTTCGAAGAAAAAGCATCCCTGCTGATGTTAACATCTTCGGGTCGTATTGCCACATGACGGTGATGACTGTCAGCGGGCCGGTTCAGCAGAACCTGGTGCCCCCTGATGGAAGCGGCGCTGTTTTGAAATCTTGCCTCAAAGAGATTTTTCATGCCAACAAATTCAGCCACGGCGACCGATGCCGGCCTGTGAAAGATGTCGTGAATTGTTCCTACCTGATCGATAGCGCCCTGTTGAATAACTGCTCCCCTGTCAGCGAGGGCCAAGGCTTCACCGAAATCATGGGTGACCATGAGGAAAGTGGTTTCAGAATTGCGATGAAGGTTTTTAAGGGCATTCCGGACTTCCTCCCTGAACCCCGGGTCCAGTGCGGATAAGGGCTCGTCAAGAAGCAGGATGTGTGGCCGGACAATCAGCGCCCTTGCCAGCGCGACCCGCTGTTTTTCTCCACCGCTCAGGTTCACGGGCAGGCGGGAAAGCAGGTCCCCGAGGTTCAAAATATCGGCAAGCTTGTGAAGCCTCCTGTTCCCATCCTCTTTAGAAAGAGAGTGAAATTTCAGGCCGTATGTTATATTTTCCAGGACATTCAGGTGAGGGAAAAGCGACTGATCCTGGTAAACGATTCCCACCCCTCTTTTCTCGGAAGGCAGTCTTGTTACGTTTTCTCCCTGAATTAAAATATCTCCGGCGTTCACCGGAATCAGCCCCGCGATGGCTTCCAGAAGAACAGTTTTACCGGCGCCTGTGGGCCCCATGAGCATGAAGAACTCATTTTTACCAACCTCGAGACGGATGTTATTCAGCCGGAAATTCAGAAAATCGATGTTTAAATTCTTTATACTGATCATGATTCCCCGGCCTTTCTGAGCGTCAGGATGCGGAGGATGAAAAAAAGAAACAGGCATACAAGAACAAGCCAGACAGCCACGGGTTGAGAGTATTTTAATCCATATCCTTCAAACCGTTCATAAATCAGTACAGGAGCGGTCATGGGGTGGTAAGCCACGACAATAACGGCGCCAAATTCGCTGATGGCTCTGGCGCTGCACATGATGATGCCGACAAGCATATTCCGCCATGCAAGAGGAAAGGTTATATGAAAAAAAGTGCTGGACATGGAGGCGCCTAAACTTCGCGAAACCTTCTCAAGCCGTGGAGAAACCGACTCAAACCCGCTTTTGGCAGAATGGATGTAGAAGGGAAGGCCTACAAAGGTCAGGACGGCGATAATCCCGGTTACGCTTCCCAGCACCCTGATTCCCAGTTCGCTTATGATCCGGCCGATCCAGTGGTTCCTGCCCGCGATACCGAGGAGAGCAATACCGACTACCGGATGCGGTATGACAATCGGAAGATCAATCACGGCTTCCAGAAATCGTTTCCCCCTGAAGTCATGGCGGGCGAGAAAATAGGCAAGAGGCGTTCCGAAAATAAAGGAGATGATGGCGGCAGATCCGGCAGTATAAATGCTGAGCAGGATCGATCCGGCCACATCCTTGTCCCTGATACTCTCCCAGAGATCGGGAATAGAGGGAGAGGTGATAAGTTCGATAAGAGGAAGAAGGATATAGGCTGCAATGAACGCGCCGCAGGCAAGGGTAAACCAGAAAAAGGGCTCCTTCTCCCTCATACTTCGAATTTTGTTCAATCCTTCACCTCAACCAGGGGCGCCAGTTCAGCCGGCAGCTTCTCTTTCATGGCCGCGGTTGGTACCCTGCACGGGATGAATGGGGGTTGTCCCATCTCTTTCATTATCTTAAGCCCCCCGTCGGGAGCGAGCATGTACTTCAGAAAAGCTACAGCTGCTTCCCTGTTGGGTGCTGTTTTGACGAGAGTTACTCCATATGTGCAGGAATCTCCCTTCAGGTCCATGAATGTTCCAGGCTGCTTTCCCGTAACCTTTACAACTGCCTGTGAATAGTAATCGTCGTACTTGTAGTTGCCGAGGTTTATGTCATCAGGTAGTACCAGATATTTCAGGCCGTGCTGCACGGCGACAGAGATATATTCCCATGCATAATCCATATTTCCTGTCTGAAGCAGGGATACCAGCTCCACTGATTTGGGCCGTATATTCTCCTGAGGTCTGTTGGCGAGAACGGCATTATAAAGCCCGGGTTTTTTGTAAAACTTTTCGGCAAGCTGGATAACCATGAGAGCCCTGTATCCGCAGGGATCAAGATTGGGATCTGAGTGGCCCCAGATAACACCTTTTTTCTGCAGGATATCGAACCAGTTATCTTTGCTTATCTGATCGGCGTGTTTGCTCTTGTCGGTATAGCAGAGAACAAGCTGGTTGGTAGCAAAACGGATGTTCCAGTCCGCATAGTCGGGGATGAGCAGTTTGTCTATGACTTTATAGTCGGCAGAGGCAACTATGTCGCATGGCTTTTTGAGATCGGTGACTTTGCGGGCCGCCTGCTGGCTGCCGCTTCCTTCCCTCAGGAGATCGACCTTGGGATATTTAGCTTCGAAGGCCTTCTCCATTGCCTCAAAAGGCTTGGACAGGCTTCCGGCGTAGAACATGTAAAGTTTCCCCTCCGGTTCTCCATGGGCGTACCCATGAAAAAGCATTGTTGAAAATATAAAACATACTCCTGTCATGATCCTGAAAACAAAAGACTTTCTCATAATCTACTCCCCCTTCATTTCCTTATTGTTTTTCATTCCCGATGAACACGCTTTTATAATTATCATTTTCAATCAACTTTAAGATTTCATGATCCAGAATAAAAAAAGTATCGAAATTGAAATTGCAAAGATTTGATTTTATAAAGGCACTTTCTTCCTTTGCTGATTGGAGCCTCTGATAAAGTATCGGAGCCTCTGATGAATTATAAGCCGAAAGAAAACCGATCACACCGGCTATTTTATTCATTCGCTTATAAACCGTATCAAGATATTTTTCCGAGATAATACCGGCGTTTTTTAAGCGTTCGTATAAATCCGGAATCAGAGGTTTTCTTGTAATTTCAGGGTGTGTGTTCTTGCCGAGCCATCTGATAATCCCGGTTTGTGTTTTTGCAACCTCACTGAATTGATCCGTTAAGGCTAAATGCCGTTTTTTATATACAGGTTCCTTAACACCATCAATGTGAATTCTTATACATCTCGGGTTAACCAGCAGATCACCAGCGGCTTTGAACTCAAAATTATCCGCATAATTGCCGGCACATATCAAAGCCAGTTCGGTTATACGAGCCTGGGTAAGCTGATAAATAAAACCGGAGTTTCCAATTTCATCAAGCTCATCAATTTTAGATTCTATAAAGTTCTCGTTCAGGTCAAAAGCAACACAGTCGTCAAGGCATAAATTGTAATCAAGCATTGAATTACTGAAGTAATCACTTTTTCTTGCAGCCGATGCTGAGAGCGCCATAAGCTAAAACACTCCATACTATCCTGTCATATGTATAAGCGTAAGATCCTGAAGACTGAACCCTGCGTGTTTCCCGTTTGTGCGAAAGATATCGCTATGTCAATATTCACATAACAACATGCTGATTTTTACTCAATTCTGTTTCGTTATGTCAACATAATTATAACGGTAATGTTAAACCATCGTAAAAAAAATAAATCATAATTTTAGTCGGTTTTGAACTGAACCAGTAGGCAGATTCACTGCCCGCTCTGCGGCGGGCAGCTTTCAATGTTTTTAAGACCTTGCCATTGCAATAAATGCCGCAAGGCGGATGAGATGTGCGAAGATGTTAAGGCTATAATTTCAGTGGGTTGGCACTCTTTTTATGTTTCTTGACAAATTCATGCCGTTATGAGAATTGTTATGCTAATATTAACATAAACATTAAACCTTTATGAAATAAAGAATTCAAACCGTTTCAACCCAAACAAAGGAGGTCGCTTATGGACAAAATTTTAAGAATCAACATGGGCGCAGAAGGTGGCCCCAGAGCTGCATCAGTCTCGCTTGGTAATTATGCCGGCCTTGGCGGAAGAGCCATGACGTCCGCAATAGTCGCAAAAGAGGTTCCTCCGTTGTGCCATCCCTTAAGCGCTGAAAACAAACTTGTAATCGCACCGGGATTGTTGAGCGGATCTCTCGCCGCAATGTCCGGCCGGATATCCGTAGGTTGTAAAAGCCCTTTAACCGGCGGCATCAAAGAGGCCAATTCAGGCGGACAGGGCGCCCAGGTGCTGGGACGACTCGGGTATGCGGCTATCGTTCTCGAAGGAGCGCCTAATGGCGAAACAATTTACAAGGTCTTCATAAACAAAGACGGCGTTAAGATAACCGCCGACAACAGCCTTAAAATGCTCGGCAACTATGATCTTGTCGAGAAGATGAAAAAGGAATACGGGGATAAGATATCCTGCATATCGATCGGCCCTGCCGGAGAGATGAAGATGTCGGCAGCTTCAGTCGCTTTTACCGATATGGAACAAAGGCCTACCCGCCATGCAGGGCGTGGCGGAGTCGGAGCGGTTATGGGAGCCAAAGGCGTTAAAGTCATAGTTCTGGACGATACAGGCATGCCGAACAGGGAACCGAAGAATCCCGATAAATTCAAAGAGGCAAACAAGAATTTTGTACAGGGGCTAAAAAAACACCCTGTCACCGGAGAAGGACTTCCCGCCTATGGGACTAATGTTCTCACCAATGTAATAAATGAAGCGGGCGGATTGCCGACAAACAATTTCAAAACGGGCCGTTTTGCCGGGGCTTCAAAAATCAGCGGTGAAACCCAGGCGGCTACAGAAACGGCACGCGGCGGGGTGGTAACCCACGGCTGCCATAAAGGCTGCGTCATAAGATGCTCCGGAATATACAACGACAAAGACGGCAACTTCTTAACAAAGCAGCCCGAATATGAAACTATATGGGCGCATGGCGCAAACTGCGGAATTGACGATCTCGATGCGATCGCCTTGATGGACCGGCTCGACGACGATTACGGCATTGACACAATAGAAATGGGCGCCACAATTGCCGTTGCCATGGATGCGGGTCTGGCAAAATTCGGAGACGCAAAGGCTGCAATTAACCTTGTAAAAGAAGTCGGAAAAGGAACGCACCTTGGCCGTATCCTTGGAAACGGCGCTGCGGTTACAGGCAAAGTATTCGGCGTAGAAAGGGTTCCGGTGGTGAAAGGACAGTCGATGCCGGCTTACGATCCAAGGGCTGTCCAGGGCATGGGTGTTACTTACGCGACATCCACGATGGGCGCCGATCATACGGCGGGTTACGCGGTTACCGCAAACATACTCGGCGTTGGAGGCAAGGTTGACGCGCTGAAATCTGAAGGACAGATTGATCTTTCAAGAAATCTCCAGATCGCGACTGCTGCAATCGACTCCACGGGAATGTGCCTGTTCATTGCATTTGCGATTCTCGACCAGCCGGATACTTTCCAGGCCTATATGGATATTATCAGCGGATTTACCGGCCTGAACATGACCGGCGATGATTTTGTCGCACTGGGGAAATCGGTGCTGAAGAATGAAAGAGAATTCAACTTTCAGGCCGGATTTTCTTCAAAGCACGACAGGCTTCCCGATTACTTTAAAAACGAGCCGCTCCCGCCGCATAACGTGACATTTGCGGTCAAGGACGAGGATCTCGACAAAGTCTTCAACTGGTAAAATAATTTTAAAAGGGAGATCTTTTCGGGGGTCTCCCTTTTATTTATGTTTCAATATAATTTATCGCCATGAATAGTTCAGCTTTTCCATCTCTTCTGTTATCCTTTGAACCGGGCCGGATTTTTATCTTTTTTCAGCTTCTTGAAAACGGTTTCATCATAAAGGGGAAAGTCGGCTGCAGCGTTAAAGAGTTCTTATGCAACCGGATGTTCATCGAACAGGAGTATCTTGACAAGAGAATCCAGACTATTTTCCTGAATGGAAAGCCTGTTGACGATGTCAATTCCGCAATGGTTAAAGACGGATCAACCATCTCTATTTCAGCGGCAATGCCTGGCCTTGCGGGCGCAATGATGAGAAGAGGCGGCGCTTTGGCGTCCATGCGAAGCGGAATTTCCTATGTTCCTGCGGAAACCGGATCTGATTCATACGAAGGAAAAGTAACGATAAAATTTTTTAATCTGATATCACGAGAACTCGGACCGGAATTTTTAAAACGCGGCATAATAATCGAAGGAAAGACTTTTTCAGGATTCATCGGCGCAAACAGAAAGATTATTGAAGAAGGTCTTTTTTCCGCTGAAAAAGACGGCGTCAAAATAGAAACAGAAAAACTTTTCAATATCATGTGGCAGGATAAATCGGAACTTGTCCTGAAGGTAACCGGAAAACAGGATAACCGGACGATGCCGGATACAGCGACTCTCTTATAGCCACTCTCCCGTTCCTTCCCGGAAATCAGAGGCTGATGTCATCGCCGCAGCTGCAAGAGAAAAACCGCCGGCAGTTCATGCCATCCGTGCCGGCCTAATGCAGCTTCTCATCAAATTGCCTCAAACCGAGCGCTTCACCTTCGGGAGATCATCGGATTATTGGTATTGCCTCTCCGGGAGATTTTTTTATTTGACATCTGTAACCTGCTGTCCTATAAATTCCGCTATATCAATTCTGGCATATATGCCACATAATCATTTACAATAATTCATAATTAATAAAAGTATTTATCCCCTTGCCATCTTTTTTATCACCGTCCGGCGGATGCCGGGCGTATTGATTCTTATTCATCCTGTATAGAAAGGAGGATCTGAATGATTCGAAAAAATTTGAATATCAATGGTAAAATGCAGATGATGGTTGTAGACCCTGATTCGCTTCTGGTTGATATGTTGAGGGAACAACTCAAACTGACCGGAACAAAGATCGGGTGCGGCCAGGGACAGTGCGGAGGATGCTCGGTAATCCTGGATGGTAAGGTTGTTCGCTCCTGCATCACCAAAATGAGCCGGGTTCCTGATAATGCATGCATCACGACCATCGAAGGCATCGGAGGGCCGGACAAGCTTCATCCAATTCAGCTTGCATGGACTGTACATGGCGCGGCCCAGTGCGGTTTCTGCAGCCCCGGATTTATTGTTTCAGCCAAGGCACTTCTGGATGCCAATCCTAAACCCACCCGCAAGGATGTCAGGGACTGGTTTCAAAAACATAAAAATGCCTGCCGCTGCACCGGGTATAAACCGCTGGTGGATGCGGTTATGGATGCTGCCAGGGTCCTGCGCGGCGAGATGACCGAGGATGAACTGGCGTTCAAGATGCCTGCCGACAATCGTATCTGGGGGAGCAAATATCCGAGGCCCAGCGCTGTTGCCAAGGTGACCGGTGCGACGGATTTCGGGGCTGACGTGGGTCTTAAAATGCCGGCCGGAACCCTCCGGCTTGCTCTGGTTCAGGCCAAAACGTCTCACGCCAATATTCTCTCGATCGATGCTTCAGCAGCGGAAAAAATGCCGGGAGTGTTTAAAGTCATTACCCATAAGGATGTCAAGGGCAAGAACCGTATCACCGGTCTGATCACCTTTCCGACGAACAAAGGGGACGGCTGGGACCGCCCGATTCTCTGCGATAAGAAAGTATTCCAGTTCGGAGACGCCATTGCCATTGTGGCTGCCGATACGGAAGCCAACGCAAGGGCTGCCGCTGAAAATGTTAAGGTCAGGCTGGAAGAGCTTCCGGCTTACATGAGCGCTCCCGCGGCCATGGCAGAGGATGCCATAGAGATTCATCCCGGAACCCCCAACGTCTATTTCGAACAAAAACGCGTCAAGGGGCAGGAAACGGGGCCTATAATGAAGACCGCCGCCTTTACCGCGGAAAACGACTATTATCTGCAAAGACAACCGCATCTGACAATGGAGCCGGATGTTGGTCTGGCATACTTTGATGAAGAGGGACGGCTTACAATTCATTCCAAGAGCATTGCGATTTATCTTCATCACGCCATGATTTGCCCCGGATTGGGGATCGAGCCGGAAAAACTGCGCCTTGTTCAGAACCCGGCGGGCGGGACCTTCGGATACAAGTTCAGCCCAACCATGGAAGCGCTTCTCGGAGTCGCTGCCATGGCCACCGGCAAAGCGGTTACGCTGAAGTACGATTATTTCCAGCATATCACTTACACCGGTAAACGCTCGCCTTTCTTCGTGAATCTGAAGTTCGGCGCGGATAAAAAGGGCAAAATTCAGGCAATGGAAAGCGACTGGATAGTGGATCACGGTCCCTATTCCGAATTCGGAGACCTTCTGACGCTAAGGGGCGCGCAGTTCATCGGCGCCGGGTACGGTATTGCCAATATCCGCGGCGCCGGAAAGACAGTCTGCACGAACCATGCATGGGGCTCTGCTTTCCGGTCTTACGGATCGCCCCAGAGTTTTCTGGCGTCAGAAAGTCTTATTGATGAACTGGCCGCCAAAATGGGAATGGATCCACTGGAACTCCGGTATTTGAATGTTTACCGTCCGGGAGACACTACGCCTACCGGCCAGGTTCCGGATGCGTTCAGCCTGACCGAAATGCTCGATGGATTGCGTCCCATTTATAAAGATGCGCTGAACCGCGCTAAAAAAGAGTCAACCCCTGAGAAGAAAAAGGGTGTGGGGATTTCCATAGGAATCTACGGTTGCGGTCTGGACGGGGCGGATAGTTCTGAAATCGCAGTGGAACTGACGCCGGAAGGTGTGGTGCTGAGCTCGTCCTGGGAAGACCATGGTCAGGGCGCGGATATAGGCGCCCTGGGCACATGTCATGAGGCTCTGCGACCCCTCGGGATTGCTCCGGATAAGATCAGGCTTGTGATGAACGACATGGCCACGGTTCCAAACAGCGGACCCTCGGGCGGCAGCCGGCAGCAGGTTATGACCGGTAACGCCATAAAAAACGGTTGTGAAATGCTTATGAATGCCATGCGTAAACCAGACGGAACATACCGGACATATTCGGAAATGAAAGCCGAAAAGATCCCGCTTAAATATTCGGGCAAATGGACGGCTTCCATGTGCACGGCATGCGATGAAAACGGTCAGGGCTCGCCGTTTTCGGTTTACATGTACGGCGTGTTCATGGCCGAAGTAACGGTAGAGACTTCCACAGGCAGGACGGAAGTGGATAAATTCACCGTATTTGCCGATGTCGGCAAAATCAACAACCGGCTTGCCGTTGACGGCCAGATTTACGGTGGGGTCGCACAGGGCATAGGGCTGGCTCTTTCAGAGGATTTTGAAGATCTCAAAAAACACACGAGCCTTAGCGCCTGCGGCTTTCCTTATATCAAGGATATTCCGGATGCAATAGATATCCATTATGTTGAAACTCCGCGGGAACATGGTCCTTTCGGCGCGGCCGGAGTGGGGGAACTCCCCCTGACCTCCTCCCACGTGGCGGTTATAAACGCCATCGCAAATGCCACTGGTGTCCGCATCACCCAGTTGCCCGCCCTGCCTCACAAGGTTCTGGCCGGGTTGAAGAAATAGCCTTAAAGCATAAAGTCAGGAAGAGCGGCTTTTTGTCTCTTCCTGACTTCTACTGTCAACCGGTAATCTTGATCATGTCGGAAGCATTCCATGGATCAGAATGAGCTACGGCTTCTGGAAAACCGCTGTATTCAGGATGAGCCGCCTGAGTGCATGGCGGCGTGTCCTATTCATGTGGATGCGAGGGCTTTTGCCGGACATATGGCGCGGGGCGCCGGCCAGGATGCCTGGAAAGTGCTGAAAAAAACCATGCCCTTTCCATCAATTCTGGGGCGGATCTGCGATGCGCCGTGCAGGGACCGCTGCAAGCGCGGGAAAGCAGGGCAGGCGATTGAAATCGGCCGGTTGGAGCGTGCCTGCGTCAGTACGCCGGCTCCTAAACAGCGGATTCCTGCGCTTCCCAAAAAGGAAAAGCGCATTGCAATTACGGGAAGCGATCTTGACAGCCTGACCGCGGCCTGGGACCTTGCCCGTAAAGGATATGAAATTAGCTTGTTTGATTCCGGCGATCAGCCAGGTGGCTGTCTGCTGGCGATGTCTGAAAAAATCCTGCCGCGTTATGTGGTGGAAGAAGAGATACGTGAACTTTCCGCGCTGGGCGTGGATATCCGGTTAAACGCCCCCGTCCGTGATGAAGTCTTCCATGGCGGCATGCGCCATGATTTTGATGCCGTGTATCTGGGAGTTGACCACATCGCGGCATTGCGGGATGAAAATAACGGTGTGTTCGTTTACGGCTATTTTCAGAACGGGAGTTCCGGTTCCCCTGTCTGGAAAGCTGCGGAAGGCCGCCGGGCCGCAACTTCCATAGACCGTTATTTACAGAAAGTCTCTCTTACCGCCGGCAGGGAAAGGGAAGGCCCTTATTCTACAAGGCTTTATACGCGAACCGACGGTGTGATTCACCTGTCTGCGGTGCAGCCCCTGGACCCGGTCCTGGGGTATACGCCGGATGAAGCCATCCGGGAAGCCGGCCGCTGCCTGCAATGCCAGTGCCTGGAATGCGTCAAAGTCTGCGAATATCTGAAACACTTCGGCGGTTATCCTAAGAGATACACCCGTGAAATATACAATAATGCTTCCATTGTCATGGGGGCGAGGCAGGCCAACAGGCTTATCAATTCGTGCAGTCTCTGCGGACTGTGCGAGGCGGTTTGTCCTGAAGATTTTGCCATGCAGACGCTTTGCCTTGAAGCGCGCCGGGAGATGGTTCAAAAAGGAAGGATGCCTCCTTCCGCCCATGAATTTGCGCTGCTTGACATGGCGTTCAGCAACAGCGAACAGTTTGCCATGGTCCGCCATGAACCCGGATTTAAGACCGGCATCTTCTTATTCTTCCCGGGATGTCAGCTCAGCGCATCCGCTCCGGCAATGGTGAAGAAGGTGTATGCGCATCTTCGCCGGATTCTCTCCGGCGGCGTCGGTCTGATGCTGGGATGCTGCAATGCCCCGGCTTTCTGGGCGGGGGATGAAAATCTGTTTCAAGCTGAATTCTCAAGTCTGCGCGACAGGTGGAACGGCCTGGGAAGGCCGCAGATCATCCTGGCCTGTTCAACCTGTTACCGGATATTCGAGACCCATATGCCTGAAGCGCAAATCATCTCTCTGTGGCGTGTTCTGGAGGAAA
>RPRI01000113.1 GCA_003818505.1 Desulfobacteraceae bacterium
TGTGCGATCTCTGTGTCAATCTGCGGGATTACTTGTGCGGCATACATTGCGTATGCCTCCGCGCAATCCCTTGATTTCCTTGAGCTTGCCCAAAATTGCCGATTTCCGAATTGGAAACGCAATCGTGTCTATCTTTAGTTTCCGGATGGATACTAATTCGTTTAAAGGAGTGAGAAGAGATGTCTGATATCAAGAAATGGGCTGAACTTGGTGCAAAAGAGTTAAAAAAACCTGCTGATTCCCTTAACTGGAATACTCCTGAAGGAATACTCATAAAACCACTTTATACGGCTGAAGACCTCGAAGTCCTCGAGTTTGTCAATTCACTTCCGGGATTTTATCCTTATGTGAGAGGGGTTAAGGCCACAATGTACTCAGGAAGGCCCTGGACGGTGAGACAGTATGCAGGCTTTTCAACCGCCAAGGATTCAAACGCATTCTACAGGAGAAATCTTGCCGGCGGGCAAAAAGGACTTTCGGTTGCTTTTGACCTTGCCACACACAGAGGCTACGATTCGGATCATCCGAGAGTTATAGGCGATATTGGTAAAGCCGGTGTTGCGGTTGACTCGGTTGAAGACATGAAGATTCTTTTCGACCAGATCCCTCTTGAAGAGATGTCCGTTTCCATGACCATGAACGGTGCCGTTCTTCCCATACTTGCCGGTTATATTGTGGCAGCCGAGGAGCAGGGGGTTTCTCAGGATAAATTGAACGGAACAATCCAGAACGACATATTGAAAGAATATCTTACAAGAAACACCTATATATATCCCCCGGAACCGTCCATGAGGATAGTTTCCGATATAATCGCTTATTGTTCAAAACAGATGCCGAAATACAACACGGTGAGCATAAGCGGTTATCACATGATGGAGGCAGGGGCCAACTCCGTTCTGCAGACCGCCTTTACACTTGCCGATGGCATTGAATATGTGAAGGCAGCGCTTGCAGCTGGTCTTGATATAGATGATTTTGCTCCACGCCTCTCCTTTTTCTTCGGAATAGGAATGAATTTTTTCATGGAAATTGCCATGCTGAGAGCCGCCCGGTTCCTGTGGGCCGACATGATACGCCGGTTTAATCCCAAAAAGACCCAGTCCCTGATGCTGAGGACCCATTGCCAGACATCCGGATGGAGCCTTACCCAGCAGGACCCGTACAACAATATAATCCGCACCACTCTTGAATGCCTTTCCGCGGTGCTGGGGGGAACCCAGTCATTGCATACTAATTCATTTGATGAAGCAGTCGGCCTTCCAACCGATTTTTCAGCGCGGATTGCGAGAAATACACAGATAGTCATTCAGGAAGAATCACAGATATGCCACGTTGTAGATCCTCTCGGGGGCTCCTATTATGTTGAAGCGCTTACCGGTGCTATAATCCGTGAGTCGAAAAAAATAATAAAAGAGGTTGAGGATCTTGGCGGAATGACCAAGGCCATACAGACCGGAATGCCCAAGATGAGGATAGAAGAATCGGCTGCAAGGAAACAGGCAAGAATAGACCAGGGTAAAGACGTGATTGTCGGGGTCAACAAGTACCTCATAAAAGAAGAATCTCCGGTCGATGTTCTTGAGGTTTCAGGCAGTGTAAGGGATGAGCAGATCCAAAGATTAAAGGAAATTAAGGCAAAAAGAGATCCTGTCGCGGTTCAAAAAACCCTTGAAGCAATAACAAACTGCGCATCATCGGGCGGCAACCTGCTTGAAGCAACTATTCCTGCTGTCCGCGCGAGGGCGACTGTCGGGGAGATTACGGACGCCATGGAAAAGGTTTTCGGAAGATATGTTGCAACAACTCAGTGCATATCCGGAGTTTTTGCCTCGGAATACGGAGACAGCCAGATAATCGCCTCCATAAGGAAGAGAACGGATGAATTTCTTGAAAAAGAAGGGAGAAGACCCAGAATTCTTGTCACAAAGATGGGGCAGGACGGGCATGACCGGGGTATCAAGGTTGTCGCAACCGCATTTGCAGACCTGGGGTTTGATGTCGACATAAGTCCCATGTTCCAGACTCCGCTTGAAGCGGCACGCATGGCTGTTGAAAATGATGTTCATGTTGTTGGCGCGTCAAGCCTTGCGGCAGGGCATAAGGTTCTGGTTCCACAGCTGATTGAAACGTTGCAAGCTGAAGGTGGAGGCGATATTCTTGTAGTGGTTGGGGGAATAATACCTCCGGCAGACTACGAGTTTCTTTACGAAAAGGGCGTTGTCGGGATATTCGGTCCCGGCACGGTAATTACCGATTCTGCGAACAAGGTTCTAAACGCTCTGTTTGAAAGCGTAAAAACATGAATAGTGAACAGTAAATATTGATTCTCACGTAAAAGTCGAAATTATATCTTTTATGTCATTCCCGCGAAAGCGGGAATCCAGTCTTTTTAACTGGTTCTGGACTCCCGTTTTCACGGGAGTGACGGGATTTTTGGCTTTTTACGGTTCCATTAATAGTGAATCAGACCGGAAACCAGAAACCAGAAACCAAAATTACTATGCCGGAAAAAAATATTCCAGATGATCCGAAAGATTTTGTGAAGGGGGTCCTTGAGGGGAACAGGCGGATACTGGCAAAAACCATAACGCTTATTGAAAGTTCCCATCCGTCGCACCAGGAGCTTGCGAGGGTTATTCTCGACGAGTTACTTCCGGATACAGGGAGAGCCGTTCGCGTGGGAGTTACCGGGGTTCCGGGAGTGGGAAAAAGCACATTCATCGAGAGTCTCGGAATGATGCTTGTGAAAAAAGGGCACCGGCTCGCCGTTCTTGCTGTTGATCCCAGCAGCAGGAGGAGCGGAGGAAGCTTAATGGCGGATAAGATGCGCATGGAAAAGCTTTCCGTGGAGGAAAACGCATTTATCAGGCCTTCTCCTTCAGGCGCCACTCTCGGAGGTGTTGCGAGAAAAACAAGGGAAGCAATGCTTGTTTGCGAAGCCGCCGGTTTTGATGTTATAATAGTTGAAACCGTCGGAGTCGGGCAGTCCGAAACGGAAGTCTCTTCAATGGTTGATTTTTTTCTTGTTCTGATGCTGGCAGGCGCAGGAGACGGGATCCAGGGAATCAAAAAAGGGGTGCTGGAACTTGCCGACGCGGTTGCAATAAACAAGGCAGACGGAGATAATATAGATAAGGCTAAAAACGCAAGAAAAGAATATGAATCGGCTCTTAATCTATTGATCCCTTCAACCCTGACATGGACACCGCCTGTTCTGGTATGCAGTTCCCTTGAAATGACGGGAATAAGCGAGATCTGGAACATAGTGCTGGAACACAGTGATAAAATGACAAAGAGCGGTGAGCTTGTTATAAACAGGAAAAAACAGGCTGTAAACTGGATGTGGGCGCTTGTTGAAGAGGGGCTGAAGGATCGTTTTCATAATAATCCTGATGTAAAAAAACTCCTTTCAAGAATCACACGGGATGTTGAAATGGGAATAAAGTCGCCGACTGTTGGCGCCGGTGAACTGCTTTTTGTTCTTGACAAGAGCCGGAGTGTCGATAAGAACAGAGATTAACTTTTATATTTGAATACATGAGTCAGAAGACAGAAGAAAAACCAAATCATGGTTATTCCGGTTCCTGACTCATGGCTCCTGTATCCTCATGCTTTGTTGTGCCCGTTAAGGGCATGGCTGTTAGTTGTATGAATCTATTACGAAAAGAACGTGCTTTAGACACGGGTAATTAATAACATACCGGAGGTATTTTTGTTATGGGTATAGTTCAAGATAAAATCAGGGACCTGAAAGACCGCGAAGCAAAGGTTCTAAAAATGGGCGGTGAAAAAGCGACGGCAAAGCAGTGTGAAAAAGGACGACTTACCGCAAGGCAACGGCTTGGTCTTTTATTTGATCCGGGCACCTTCCGGGAGATTGACATGTTCGTCACCCATCGGTGCGTAAATTTCGGGATGGAAAAGGTGGATATTCCTTCCGACGGGGTTATTACCGGACATGGCCTGATAGACAAGAGGCCTGCATTTGCTTTTTCTCAGGATTTTACGGCTAGAGCGGGAAGCCTCGGCGAAATGCATGCTAAGAAAATATGCAAAGTCATGGATCTTGCGCTGAAATCGGGAGTTCCATGTATCGGGATAAATGATTCTGGAGGTGCAAGGATTCAGGAGGGAGTTGACGCACTTTCCGGGTACGGGCAGATTTTTTACCGCAACTCGCTTTCTTCAGGAGTTATTCCCCAGATATCTGCAATAATGGGCCCTACTGCTGGAGGCGCGGTCTATTCTCCTGCCATGACCGACTTTATCTTCATGGTAAAAAACAGCAGCTACATGTTTATCACAGGCCCCGAAGTGATAAAATCGGTTACCGGTGAAGAGATAACTTTTGAGGAGCTTGGCGGGGCAATGACCCATAACGAGAAAAGCGGGGTCGCCCATTTTGCCTGTGAGAGTGATGAAGATACGATATTGAAAATTAAAAAGCTCCTGGCCTACCTGCCGGCAAACAATATGGAAGATCCTCCGGCTGTTCCGGCAGGCGATGACCCTGCCCGGAAATCACCCCTTCTGGATGATATAATTCCCGACAGCCCGAACCAGTCATATGACATGAAAGAGATTATCCGGGCCATTGTCGACAGGGGAGAATTCTTTGAACCGCATGAATATTTTGCCCAGAACATAATTGTCTGCTTTGCGAGATTAAAAGGAAGAGCCATCGGAATAATAGCCAACCAGCCGAAAGTTAAAGCCGGATGCCTTGATATAAACGCCTCGGATAAGGCGACACGATTCATAAGATTCTGTGACTCATTCAATATTCCTCTTCTTACCATTGCAGATGTGCCTGGATATCTTCCGGGAAGCGACCAGGAGTGGAACGGGATAATCCGTCACGGAGCAAAGCTTCTATGGTGCTATTCGGAAGCAACGGTTCCGAAAATGCTTCTTGTCACGCGTAAAGATTACGGCGGATCATATCTTGCCATGTGTTCAAAAGATCTCGGCGCCGATATGGCTTTCGCATGGCCGACAGCCGAAATCGCGGTTATGGGCGCAGCGGGAGCAGCCAATATAATTCACCGCAAGGAGATTACAGAGGCCAAAGATTCTGCCGGGAAGCGCAAGGAAAAGATAAAGGAATATGAAGACCTTTTTTCAAATCCGTATTGTGCTGCAAGAAGGGGATATATCGACGCTGTAATAATGCCGTCCGAAACAAGGCCCCGTCTTATAGAGGCTCTTGAGATAATGTGCAGCAAGCGTGAGACAAGGCCGCCCAAGAAGCATGGGAATATTCCGGTGTAAATAGGCTTTTCAGGCTGCGGAGTCTGAATAAATAAAATTTGCCGGAAGAGGCGTGAACAGATGAATGCCACCGGAAAATCATAAGGATTAATAACATGGATAAAAAAGCGAAAATAACTGCAGCTATATCTGCCGCCGTAATTAATTATATCCGGACTGAAGAGGAAAGCATAATGATGAGGCAGGCTTCATTGCCGCCTGGCCTTTCCGCCTCAGGCGGGATGCAAACCGTTACGTTGCCGGTTTTTAATGTATGGGGTTTAAGCGGAAGACAGACCATGATGCAGACGAGAAATCTGATGCAGATGAAGGTATTCGGCAGGGGAAGATAATAGCAAGGACCCCCTTACCAGGCAGAACAAAAAGGAATAATATGAAAATATTTGGAATAAATATTGGAGAGGAGAAAACGAAAATGAGCGATCACGATAAAGTGACAAAAGCACCAATGGAATACGGAAAAGACAGGCCTAAAGCCAAAAACCCCGTACTGATAGAAGACCTTACTCTTCGTGACGGGCATCAATCCCTTTTTGCGACAAGAGGCCGGACCGAGGATATGATTCCCGTTGCTGAAATGATGGATGAAGTCGGGTTCTGGGCGTTGGAAACCTGGGGTGGGGCAACTTTTGATACCATGCACCGTTTTTTAAATGAAGATCCCTGGGAGAGAATCAGAACTTTGAAACGTTATATCAAAAAGACTCCTTTTTCCATGCTGCTTCGCGCTCAGAATCTTGTCGGATACAGGAATTATGCCGATGACGTCGCCCGTGCCTTTGTAGAAAGAGCGGCGGCAAACGGAATGGATATATTCAGAACATTCGATGCATTAAATGACTTCCGTAACTTTGAAACCGTTGTTCCTGTCATAAAAAGCAGCGGGAAGCATTTTCAGGGCTGTTTATGCTATTCCCTGACTGAACCGAGGATGGGCGGAGATGTTTATACTCTTGAATACTATGTAAACAAGGCGAAAGAGCTTGAAAAGATGGGTGCGGACAGCGTCTGCGTAAAGGATATGGCCGGCCTCATAGCTCCATACGACGCGTACGATCTGATAAAAGCGTTAAAGGCCGCAGTCAAAGTTCCTATACATCTTCACAGCCATTTTACCTCGGGCATGGCTCCGATGTCCCAGCTAAAGGCGATCGAGGCCGGTGTTGACATACTGGATACATGTATGACTCCTTACGCATACCGGACATCCCACCCTGCAATCGAGCCGCTTGTCATGGCTCTTCTGGGTACAAACAGGGACACCGGTTTTGATATCAGGAAGCTTGCGGCCATCAACGAGATCCTCGAAAAGGATGTTCTTCCCAAGTACAAGCACCTTCTTGACGATTCGAAAGTTTCAATCATCGATATCAATGTTCTGCTTCACCAGACCCCCGGCGGAATGCTTTCCAACCTTGTTAACCAGCTGAAGGAGATGGATGCGCTTGACAGGATAGATGATGTTTATGCGGAGCTGCCCAAAGTAAGGAAAGACCTGGGACAGATACCTCTTGTCACGCCAACCAGCCAGATAGTAGGCATCCAGACCGTCAACAATGTCCTCTTCGGAGATGAAAAAGACAGGTACAAGATGATTACCGCCCAGGTGAAAGACCTTTGTTACGGGCTTTACGGGAAAACAGCGGTTCCGATCAATCCTGATCTGCAAAAGAAGGCTCTCAAAGGATATGCGCGCGGTGAGAAACCTATTACATGCAGACCGGCAGAGGTTATTGAACCCGAACTTGAAAAAGCGAAACAGGAAATAAAGGATCTTGCCGTAGATATCGATGATGTGCTCATTTACGCGCTTTATCCCGTAACAGGGAAAAAGTTTCTGAGATGGAAATATGGGCAGGAAGAACCACCTGAAGAGGTAAAACCCAAAACCCTTGAGCAGATCAAGGCCGAACAGGATCTCATCGCGAAGGCGAAAGCCGGCAAGCTTGTTGAGAAAACCGAAAAGAAAGAAGCGCCGGCCAAGGGAGAGAGGCTGCGCACATTTAATGTGTTTATTGAAGGCGATTATTATGAAGTAGGTGTGGAAGAAGTCGGGGGAACCCCTGTTGTAAGCTATATGCAGCAGATTCCTGTTGCGGTTCCGCCTGCTCCGAAGCCTGCCGCGCCTCCTGCGCCGGCCAAGGCTCCGGCTCCTGCGGAAGTCAAGCCTGCCGCGCCTCCTGCTCCTCCAAAGGCTCCCATGCCTGAAGCGGTTGCAACCGAGGTCGGCGCGGGAGTCACTCTGAATGCTCCAATGCCGGGCATGATAATATCTTACGAAAAGAAAGTGGGTGATCATGTTAAAAAAGGAGATACGGTTGTAATTCTTGAAGCGATGAAAATGGAAAACGCGCTCCCCTCTCCTGCTGAAGGAGTAATCAAGGCTGTTAATTTCAAAAGCGGGGATTCGGTGCCTAAGAACGCAGTGCTATGCATAATAGGCTAGTTTCCATCCGGAAATGGCCCTTTTGAGCGATCTTGGTGTCAATCTGCGGGATTCCTTGTGCGACATACTATGCGTATGTCTTAAGCGCATCCCTTGATTTCCTTAAGCTTGCCCAAAATTGCCGATTTCCGGATTGGAAACTCAATTGTGTCTAAAAATTGTTTCCGTATGGGCTCAGTTGATAGTGAAAAAACATGCATAAAGATGAATGCGCAAGGGATTATAAGGAAATAACGGAATGAAAATTCATGAGTACCAGGCAAAAGAACTGTTTAAAAAATACGGTGTTCCCGTACCTTCGGGCGGAGTGGCTTTTAATCCTGAAGAGGCTTGTAAGATTGCGTCCGGGCTCGGAGGTTTTCCGGTTGTTGTAAAGGCCCAGATCCATGCAGGCGGAAGAGGGAAAGGAGGAGGTGTAAAGCTTGCCGGTTCTATTGATGAAACAAAATCCCTTTCGGAAAAGATAATAGGCATGAAACTTGTTACACACCAGACAGGGCCTGAGGGAAGGCTTGTGAAAAAGGTCCTGGTTGAGCAGGGGCTGAAAATACAAAAAGAACTTTATCTCGGGATTATACCGGACAGGACCTCCGCAAAGATTGTTATAATGGCAAGTGAGGCCGGAGGAATGGATATAGAAGAGGTTGCGGAAAAGACGCCGGAAAAAATCATAAAGATTTTCGTAGATCCCCTTGCCGGAATTTATCCGTACCATTGCAGGGATGCGGCTTTCGGTCTTAACCTTTCCGGAGGCGCGGTAAAGGAATTCTCCGCAATGCTGAAAAACCTTTACACTCTTTTTGTTGACTGCGACTGCTCACTTCTTGAGATAAACCCTCTTGTAATTACGGCGGAAGGCTCGGTTATTGCGCTCGATGCAAAGATAAACTTCGATGACAACGCTCTTTTCCGGCACAAGGAGATTACGGGATACCGGGATACGGACGAGGAGGATCCCCTTGAGGTTGAAGCGGCAAAATTCAATTTAAATTACATCAAAATGGACGGAAATGTAGGAAACATGGTAAACGGCGCCGGTCTTGCGATGGCTACGATGGACATTATCAAGCTTGCAGGCGCCGAACCGGCCAATTTTCTTGATGTGGGGGGCGGCGCAAGCGCCGAGATGGTTGAAAACGGCTTCAGGATTATCCTCGGGGATAAAAATGTAAAGGGAATCTTCATCAACATATTCGGCGGCATCTTAAGGTGCGATGTCCTGGCTGAAGGGGTTGTTCAGGCTGCAAGAAAGACAGGCATGAATGTGCCTGTTGTAATCCGCATGGAAGGGACAAACGTGGAGGTCGGCAGAAAAATCCTTTCCGAATCGGGACTGAACCTTATCACGGCAGTTGATCTGCAGGATGCGGCGCAGAAAGTTGCGAAGATAGTAAGAGCTTGATCAGGATTTATATGGGTTGGCTGCAGCTTTTTAGGCTGCGGGCCTTTTAGCTATAGCCTTCAGTCTACAATCTAACCGATTTATTGCTTACATAATTCCATGAGATATTTATACAAGCGAGGTTATGAAAAGTGAGCATTTTAGTAAATAAGAACACACGGCTGCTGGTTCAGGGGATAACAGGAAAGGAAGGCCAGTTCCATACCCGCCAGTGTTTTGCCTACGGAACCGGTGTTGTTGCCGGTGTTACCCCCGGCAAGGGCGGCCAGAAAATGGATGAAATACCTGTTTTTAACACGGTGAAGGAAGCGGTGGAGAAAACAGGAGCGGATTGCAGCATGATTTTTGTGCCTCCTTCTTTTGCGGCAGATGCGATAATGGAGGCGGCAGATGCCGGTATTGCGCTTATCGTGGTCATTACAGAAGGAATTCCTGTTATCGACATGATGAAGGTAAAGAATTATATTGCAGGGAAAAGAATCCGTATAATAGGGCCGAATTGCCCGGGCATAATTACACCCGGAGAGTGCAAGGTCGGGATAATGCCGGGGCACATACATAAGCCCGGCGGCCCTGTCGGGGTTGTATCAAGATCGGGGACTCTCACATATGAGGTTGTTCATCAGCTTACTCAAAAAGGGATCGGCCAGACAACCTGTATCGGCATAGGCGGGGACCCCGTAAACGGAACCAATTTCATCGACTGCCTCGAAGCGTTTCAGAAGGATAAGGATACGAAAGGCATAGTCATGGTAGGCGAGATAGGCGGAACTGCGGAGGAGGAAGCTGCGAAATTTATTTCAAAGAATGTTACAAAACCGGTTGTCGGGTTCATCGCGGGACTCACGGCTCCTCCCGGACGGAGGATGGGGCATGCCGGTGCGATAATCAGCGGGAAGAGCGGAACAGCGCAGGGAAAAATCGCAGCTATGAAGAAAGGCGGAATTCATATATGCGATAATCTCGGCATCCTGGGAGATCTTTGCGTTTCGGTGTTTAACCATGCATGAAATGGGGATAGCCCTGGAGATAGTTGAGATTGCCTCCGCCTCAATCCCTGAGGGAATGAAGAATATCAGGGTCGAGAAAGTCAATCTCAAGGTTGGCAAGCTTGCTGCTATTGTGCCTGAGAGCCTCAGATTCTGCTTTGAAATAGTGGTAAAGGATACGCCCCTTTCAGGGGCGCAACTCGTGATAGAAGAAGTTCCTGTGGTTGCGATATGCAATGAATGCTCTGCCGAGTGGACCATAACCGGGCCGGTTTTTACGTGTGTAAAATGCGGCAGCGGTTCCATCAGGGTTATTTCAGGCAGGGAGCTGGATATAGTTTCAATAGAAATTGCCGATCCATGACGGCTTTGTAAAAAACAAATTTTATGCCGCTTTGCGGCAATCTATATTCGACGAACTCGTTGGGAGTCTGAATATGCTCTCTTAATGAGCTTTTTGGGGATTTTTAAATCACTTTGCTAAATCACAAGAAGGTTTGGGCTGACGCCCTCAAGGCCTTGTGATTTTTAACGCTCGGTAATTTAAATATCTGTTTCCCAAAAATCTCAAATCCTCTCGCATATGACTTCCAACCGGTTTACTAAAATTGATGAGTTCGTTGGAAGTCACATTTTAGACGGTAAAGTAAAAAGTTCAAGTTCAAGGCGTCGCAAATCCAGTGTGATGAGGCGTACTTATCGTACGCCGTAATCGCAACGGTATGAAGCGCAACGCAGAAATCGGACTTTTTACGAAGCCGACAATAAAGGAATACAAATATGGAAATTAAGGTTGTGCGCAAAGTTCTGGACGTTAATAATACGATGGCTCAGCAGAACAGGAATATATTCACCGGCAAGAAGGTTTTTGTCTTAAATGTAATGAGTTCTCCGGGCTCCGGGAAAACTGCCACACTTGTAAAAACGATCAAGCGCCTTTTGCCTGAAATAAAATGCGCTGTTATAGTAGGCGATATCTGCTCAACTCTGGATGCCGACCGCCTTGCCGTGACCGGAGTTCCGGTTGTCCAGATTAATACTGATGAATTCGGAGGCGACTGTCATCTTGCCGCTCATGTGATAGCCAATGCCGCAGGCGGCATAGACCTTGATTCGACAGATCTTCTTATAGTTGAAAATGTAGGAAACCTTGTATGCCCGGCAGAGTTCGATATCGGCGAAGACGCCAGGGTCGTTGTTTTGAGCATAACCGAAGGCGAAGACAAGCCGGTCAAATATCCTCTCATGTTCCGGGTTTGTGATGCGGCGCTGATAAACAAGACAGATCTTCTTCCGTACATTGAATATGACATGAATGCTGTTGTTAAAAACATCTTGCAGATTCACCCCGGCATGAGTGTGTTTGAAGTATCGGCTAAAACAGAGGCGGGTTTTGATCCGTGGATTGCCTGGCTTAGAGAAAAAGTGAAGAAAAAAATCAAATAAGAAGTGATCAAGAAAAAAAATATAAGTCAGAATTTGATTTTCCGGTTATAAACCGATTTCTATAAGAGACCTTTGAAGAATGCTCAATTTTGGCCAAGTACAAGGAAGGCGATAATATAGCGCTAACGCTTCACTTCGTGCAACCGCAGGAATACACGGAAGTATTTCGAGGATAGCGCGAAAGCTTCACTTCGTGCCGAAATTTGAGACTGACGAAGTAATCGGGCAAAAGGGGGTATTATGCAAAGGTCTCTATAGGTGTATTTGCCTGACGGATATTATGTTCGGGAGTGATTTTATATCTTCGATCACATCCTTGCCGGCAGGCGTATCTATATTTACCATGCAAAGCGCTTGCTCATCCAGCCTTCCAAGCTGGAAGCGCCCTATGTTTATATTGTGACGTCCGAGAGTCGTTCCGACATTTCCGATTACCCCCGGCCTGTCGTAATTCTCGATAACGAGCATTTCACCTTCCGGAACGGCATCCATGCGGATTCGCCCGAGCCTTACAATCCTCGGATATTTTTTCCCGATGATTGTTCCCCATATTTCGCCGGGGCCATCTTCATGCTTTTCCAGCATCAGCTTGATTAGGCCCGCATAATCGTCACTCGTGCGGCTCACGGTCTCTTTTATATTGATTCCTTTTTCCTTTGCGAGGGCCGGAGCGCTGACATAATTTACTGGAGTATCCGTAAAGGTGCCGAGAAGACCCTTTAACACCGCATGTGTAAGTGGTCTCGTATCAAATCTGGTCATATCTCCGCTGTATGTAACGGTTATGTCGTGAATTTTTCTTACCAGCTGCCCCATGATGGACCCCATTTTTTCCGCGAGAGCAAGATGTGGGCGCAACTGTTCCATGACTTCCCCTGACACGGATGGGAAATTTACGGTGTTTATCAGTACCCCGTCGATCAGGTATGCGGCAATCTGCCTTGCTATCATGTCGGCAACCTTGATCTGAGCTTCCCCCGTGCTTGCTCCCAGATGCGGGGTGAATATTACATTGGGGTGCTGAAGCAGCGGTATGGCGGGATCGGGCGGTTCCTTCGGGAAAACGTCGATAGCTGCTCCGGAAACTTTGCCGCTTGTCAGCGCCTCATGAAGATCGTCAAGATTGACCGTATCCCCCCTTGAGCAGTTTATGATTCTGACGCCCTTTTTCATCTTTGCAATTGAAGCTCTGCTGATGATGTTGACCGTATCTTTTAAACGCGGAACATGAAGGGTTATAAAGTCGGAACGTGAAAGGAGTTCGTCGAAGGAGACGAGTTCAACATCGAGTGCGCGCGCCGCCTCTTTGCTTACGAAAGGATCCGATGCGATGATATTCATTTTAAGGCCTCTGGCCCTGTCTGCCACAATCCTTCCGATCTGACCCAGTCCGAGGATACCGAGGGTTTTCCCTGTAATTTCGACTCCTGTAAATTTTTTCTTTTCCCATTTCCCTTCGCGTATGGAGGCCGTGCTCTGAGGAATATGTCTTGCCAGAGAAAGCATCAGGGATACAGCATGCTCTGCTGTAGTGATGGTGTTCCCGCCCGGAGCATTCATGACCACTATGCCCTGTTTTGTCGCCGCCTGTACATCTATGTTGTCGACACCGATTCCGGCCCGTCCTATAACCTTCAGGTTTTTAGCGTTCCGGAGAACTTTGTCAGTGACTTTTGTTCCGCTTCTTATCGCAAGGCCGTTAAATTCTCCTATGATTTTAGCAAGCTCTTCAGGATCATTTGTCGCTTTGTCGTTATCGATAAAAACTTTTATCTTCCCTGTTGCTTCAAGAATCTCTTTTGCAATCGGAGCCATGTTGTCCCGCAACATAACTTTGAACATATTCTATCTCCTTTTCAATCTCCCTGTTTATAACAAAAAAATCTTTGGAAGAAACCAATCCATTCAACCGAAACAGCGAGCGCATTCCTCGCTGCTTACAGCGGGGAATCTTCAATCAGGGATTATTTGCAACTGTTGTTTTTCCAGAAAGGGGAAAGCTCTCTCAGCCTTTTTATTATAGGAGGAACCTTTTCAATTATAAAGTCAATTTCTTCTTCAGTATTATATGTGCTCAGGCTGAAGCGGATGGACCCGTGAGCCGCCGTGAAAGGAACTCCCATTGCGCGGAGAACATGTGAGGGTTCAAGAGAGCCTGATGTGCATGCCGAACCTGATGATGCACATATGCCGAATTCATCCATCATAAGCAGTATGGCTTCTCCTTCGACAAATTCGAAACCTATGCTCGATGTATTCGGAAGCCGCTGGTCCTTCTCTCCGTTTACCATAGTATTCGGAACTGTTTTTGTTAAGACGTCTTCAAGCTTGTCGCGAAGATTTTTTATCCGAGTTCCCATTTCATCCAGATGGGAAAGAGCCATTTCGCTTGCTTTGCCGAGTCCTATGATGGATGCCACATTTTCCGTGCCTCCCCGTCTTCCGCTTTCCTGGTGTCCTCCTATCAGGAAAGGGGAGAACTTGGTGCCTTTTCTTATGTACAGGGCCCCTATTCCCTTGGGAGCATGAATCTTGTGCCCCGAAAGCGAAAGCATGTCGGCTTTGACTTTTCTCATGTCGACCGGAACCTTGCCTGCCGCCTGCACAGCATCCGTATGAAAAACAATACCTTTTGCGTTAACGGCCTGGGCTATCTCTTCAACCGGGAAAATCACTCCGGATTCATTGTTGGCCCACATTATGCTGACAATCGCGGTATCATCGTCGAGATGCCCGTATAAATAATCGAGATCGAGCATTCCCTTGCTGTCCACCGGAACAAATGTGGCCCGGTACCCGTTCTTTGCGAGGTTTTCAAAAAGATTCTTTATTGCTGGATGTTCGACCCTGCTTGTAATAATATGTTTTTTATCAGGATTTGAAATAAGAGCGGCCCGGATTGCAGTGCTGTCACTTTCCGTTCCACAGCTTGTAAAAAGTATTTCCCCGGGTGTTGCGCCTATCATTGCCGCGACTCTTTCACGAGCCTCTTTAATCTTTCTTGCAACATTTCCACCGAAAGAATGCATGCTCGATGGGTTCCCGTAAAGTTCCGTGAAATAGGGTAGCATCTCTTCGAGTACTTCGGGCGCTACGCGCGTTGTGGCGTTATTATCGACATATACCGGTTTCATTGCTGCACCTCTTCTACAACAAGTTCAGGCGCGACAAGCTCTCTTAGTTTCGATTCGACGTAATGCTTCAGTGTGATCTGTGACTTGCTGCATGTCGCGCATGTCCCTCTCATTTTAACAAGGATCCTGTTCCCGTCCACGTCGATAAGCTCGATATTTCCGCCGTCCTTTTTGAGGGCAGGTTTTATTTCGCGTTCAAGAGTTTCTTCAATCAATTTTATTTTCTGGATGTTGGTAAGCTTTATGATCTTTTTCTTTGCAGGTTTATCTTTGCTGTGCACGGAATCTATTATTTCCTGGATTTTTTCATGGCATTTACCGCATCCTCCGCCTGCCTTGACATAATCTGTAACATCTTCAATTGTTGAAAGATTGTTTTCGGTAACTGCGCGCCTTATTTCGATATCGGTTACGCCGAAGCACTCGCATACGATTTCTCCTTCAATCTTTTTTTCTTTTTCGCCTCGGTAGTATGCTATGGCTTTTTCAAGGGCGTCCCGGCCCATTACAGAGCAATGCATTTTTTCCTTCGGAAGCTCCCCCAGGTAAGATGCTATGTCTTCGTTCGTGATTTTGGCAACTTCATCAAGGGTCAGTCCCTTTATCATTTCTGTCAAGGCGGATGAGGATGCTATGGCGCTTGCACATCCGAAAGTCTGAAATTTAGCGTCCGTAATTTTGCCGTTATCATCCAGTTTGAAATAGAGTTTCAAGGCATCCCCGCAGGCAAGAGAACCGACCTCTCCCACTCCATCGGGATTGTCGATTACTCCAACATTCCTGGGGTTTAAAAAGTGATCTTTAACTTTAGCCGTATATTCCCACATGGTATCCTCCTGATATATAAAATAAGAACTATTTGCATAATACCCGAATCCGGTTTTCCCGTAAATCCGGTTTAATAAATTAGTAATAAGCGAAGTTTAGACGGCAAAGTTAAAAGCTCATTATGCAAGGCGCGCGAGTCTTGAGGAATGAAGCGTATATTGAAATACGCTGCAATGACGAAAGATGAAGCGCAACTTAAGCAGAATAACTTTTTACGAAGTCGTCCGGTTTCACTTATTTGTTATACTAATCATTTAATTCAAAAAAATAAAGCTGAAAATATAAATATAGGTTCTTTCTCACAATTTCTCGTTTCATCCGGTGTTTGGCTTAATCTGTTCATTTTTGAAACAATGCAATAACTTGACTAAACAGGCTTGTGTGACATACCATACGAAATATCCTCTTTGTTGTGGGCTATTTTTTCGTTTTGTGAAGAAAATGAAAAATGCCTCACAAGGATGATTGTTTTCAATGCGGTCGAAGATTCCCTGTAGCTTGCTGGGAGCTTCAATCAAGAAAATAGAATGAATCAAGACCCATTCTTTTTGATCAACAAGACGGTGGTAATGCTCCATAGTGTCCATCCGGAAACCAAGCTCGGACACAGTTAAGTTTCCAATTCGGAAATAGGCAATTTTGGGCAAGCTCAAGGAAA
>RPRI01000114.1 GCA_003818505.1 Desulfobacteraceae bacterium
AATTTTGGGCAAGCTCAAGAAAATCAAGGGATTGCGCGGAGGCATACGCAATGTATGCCGCACAAGTAATCCCGCAGATTGACACAGAGATCTCACAAAAGGGCCATTTCCGGATGGAAACTAATTAACAGTATGCGCTTTAGCATACGACATCGAACCGTACACATTCGCAGTGGGCTCGCTAATATCTTAACGGCTTGTCCAGCCCGAGGTTACTTGCTTGTCCACACCACCCTGGGCTTCGAACCAGTGATCAGGAAAAGTCATTGTATAAACCAGTCTGAATGATTGAGGTTTTATGCTCTCATTGCCATCCTGACTTTTCTCTCCGGAAACAGCAAAGTAGAGCATACCATGCTTACTTAGAGGCCCGTTTTTATCTCCCTGCCAGCCCTCCATTGTTAAGGGGCATGACCCGTTGGCATTACACAACTTATTGATATGCTCAGCAGTTTCAAGGAGTTCGGCTTTGCCTCCAAAATAGAAATTTACAAAGTTAAACCCTATAAAGGCGTAAAATATCAAAAGAATAAAAAGAATAATAATTGTATTAATTACGTATTTTATTTTCATGATATCCTCCATCGGTACCTATGAAACATAACGAATGAACTAAACTTAACATTGACCGCGTGTTACATTGTTTAAGGATGGGAGTTTTTCTTTATATGCCTGAAAGCAGTTAAGGCATCCAGCACGAAATCGAATGTTCCGGCTGATCCGCCGTAATAATATACGTTATTATTTGCCATTACCAGCTCACCCATATGAACGGGCGAGTAATCAGGCTCAGCGCATGACAGCTGGATCCATTCGCCATGTTTTAATTGAAACTTCCCTTTAATTTTATCTATGTCATAATTTGATATCTGGGTATCCGTCGCACGCCAGCAGTTACGGCTTCCATGACCGACGAATACTATGCTTTGATATTTATTATCCATTAAAACATCCATGAAATCTTTTTTTGTGGCGCTGAAAAAATAATCCGATTTTTCTCCTCTCGAATTGAAATAGAGGGTCCATGCCGGGTAACTTCCCAGGAAAGCGATGGGCGGCGCCCAGTAATCATGATCCGAAAAGGCATGGGCTGATAGCAGGATTGCTGCATATTTATCGGTTTTTGTGAACAGGTTTGAAACGTATGCGACTGCCGCTATGGGTAGATATACTACCGCGATAATGATGGAAAGGTATTTGATCAGTTGTTTTAAACCGATCTTTCCGAACTTCTTCTGGAAGATTAAAGAATATATGCTCATGTTCAGTCCAACCCCCATTTAATTGTCTTTAAAACAACTCATGAAAGAGGCCGATAAAAAATTGAGCGTTAACGTTGATAAATATTTAGTATAAAAAGGTTTTATAGTCAAGATAATCGGATCGGGCAGAAGTTCTTAATCCGGATCTTTAACCTTTCAGCGGTGGAAGAAAAACAATTTTACCAAAAAGGGAAAATAATGCATCATGTAATGATACAACCTGCCATTCATGATAGGTGCCGGAAGGCAGTGGATCTGGCCTTTGAACTTTTTCCCATTCAGATTTTCAATAAAAAGGTGTTGATCAAACCGAATGTGCTTCGTGCATCCGAAGCGAAAGAGCATATCGAAACAAACCCCTCTTTGTTGCGGGCGGTTGTGGAAAAAGTCGAGGGAATGAGATCTGCCCGGGAAAAGCGATGGCATTAAAATAATGATCATATCAAAATAAGAAGGGCGGCACTGATTATCACTTCGCAACTGTTTTTCAGTTGCTTTTCATCTTGGTTTTTGATAGATTTTAATCAATGAATACCAAGCAGAAAAAAACTTTAACTCTGATCTTCGAGAAGCCGACGCGCACCGACATTTGGTATGATGATGTAAAATCACTTCTTTTCGCTGCCGGCGCCGATATGCGAACAGGGCGGGGCTCGCGGGTGAGGTTCAAACAGGGTGCATACAGCGTTCATCTCCATTCACCGCACCCGAAAAAGGTTCTGCCGAAATATTCAGTCGAATTAATCAGGGACTTTCTGATACAAATTGGAGTAAAACCATGACAAATACCATGAAATACAAGGGTTATATAGGCAGTGTCGCCTTTGACGCGGAGGACAGAATTTTTCACGGGCGTGTTATAGGTGTTTCTTCCGCCCTGATCGGTTTCGAAGGCTCAACCGTCGCCGATCTGGAGAAGGATTTTCATAACGCTGTTGATGATTATCTGGAAATGTGTGCTGAGCAGGGGAAAGAACCGGAGAAACCGTTCAAGGGATCATTCAATATCAGGCTCTCACCGGATCTCCATCAAAATCTCGTTCTGAATGCGGCGAATCAGAAAATGACTCTCAATGCTTACATCAAAACGGTCCTCGAACAGGTCGTTACATCCGATCTATGAAAGGATTGGATACTGAATATTATCCTGAAATCATATAAAAAAATGGACTGCTAATTGTAATGTGCATCCTCGATCCTGTTAATCCTGTCTGAAAACCTTATGCTTTCCTCTTATAGCAGCTCGCGCAGCTTTGAGGTAAAGGCATTGAATTAATGCCGGTTTTTGAAGTATCCTGATCATGAAATTTTCTGAACCGGATATATTCTTTTTTGTTCCAGATTTGGGTGAGACTCTCTTCGCTGATATTTCCCAACGAGATGGGAAAACATATGGAGGGGCTGTTTTGAAAGATATGAAGCAGGGGTTTACATCCGTTTTGGCCATCTGCCTGCGAAAGAGTCGGCGAGTTGAAAACACAGGGGCTTACTTCCCCGGTAACACTGACAACGCATGAACAGCAGATATTTTCACTGCAATGTGCCGGTTGCTTCTGCAACAACGGGCGACTGTATGCGAAAAGCAGGTTTTCTCTCCGTGCCTCTTCGGCGATTCTCTCCAACACGACGGCTAAATGCTGTTGTTCTTCCTCCCGGGTAAAAAGCGCTTCCGGCCATAGCGCCTTATCGATAATAAATGTCAGGTTGCTGCACACGACCTGGTCAGCTCCCATCCTTTTTGCCAGTTCCACCACATCATGAAGTACATGAAGGTTAAGCAGGCGGTAATCTATATCCCGCTCATTCAGCAAGTATTTTTTTCTATTGGATATCCAATAGTTTACAATAATAAATTTTTATGATATCAGTACAAAATGACAATAACAACAAAAGTTAATGCACCGGGGATGCTTCACCGTGTAATGATACACCCTGCCGGGTATGATACATGCCGAAAGGCTGTGGATCTAGCCTTTGAACTTTTTCCCATTCAGATTTTCAATACAAAGGTGTTGATCAAACCGAATGTGCTCCGGGCATCCGAAGCGAAAGAGCATATCGTAACAAACCCCTCTTTATTGCGTGCTGTTGTGGAAAAAGTAGAGGAAATGAGACCAGCCGGAATAATTGTGGGTGATAACCCGGGTCTGTTCAATTATGGCGATAACGAGAACAGCTTTCGGACTACCGGATTGATGGAGGCAGCCAAGGGCTATTACCGGAATCTGGGCAACACGCCGCAAAATATCGCCTTCAATCCTGATTTCATGCCCGAAGTGGGAGTATCAAAGGAAATTCTTGACGCCGATATCGTTATTAGCCTTCCCAAGTTTAAAACCCATGGCCTTACCGTCATGACCGGAGCAATTAAAAACAGTTACGGGATCCTGCCCGGCGCTCAGAAAGCACGATTACACCGGATTGCCGGAACACCCGAACGTTTCCATGAAATGATTGTGGATGTGTTTTGTCTGCGTGTGCCGGATCTATTTATTGTTGATGCGGTGGTGGGTATGGAGGGAAATGGTCCTGCCTCTCCCGAACTGAGAGATATCGGCCTGATTCTGGCAGCTGATAATGCGGTGGCTTTAGACGGGGTCATCGCGACAATGATGGGTCTCGATCCCGCCCGCTTGCGCTTTCTTCAGAAAGCAAAAGCAATGGGTCTTGGGGATTTCGATCCTGCAAAGATCCATATCCACGGAGAGCTGGCAGTTCTTCCTGATTTTAAACTTCCGCCACTCGGCGGCGAGGCCATTGCAGATAACACGATAATTCAGGAATTCATAAAGAGCAAGGTTCGCGTCAGGCCCCGCGCCAACCCGGATTTGTGCACCGCCTGCGGCGCCTGCATTGACCAGTGCCCGGTATCGGCTCTCGTCATGAAACATAATCTCCCCGAGGCTGATGCAGACATCTGCATCACCTGCTTTTGCTGTCAGGAGATATGCCCTGAAAAAGCGATGTCATTAAAATAAGAAATATTGGCGTAATTATTCAGCCACAGATTTACACAGATGAACGCAGATAGATTTAAATACAGTAATTATTCAGGAGCCAGAAGCCAGAATTCAGAAGCCGGAATAAAAGGGGAACCTGCTTCTATTCAGGATTCTGGATCCTGAATTCTGACTCCTGAGCAGTTACAAGCTTTGTATATGACAATAAGAAAAAATATCAGCGATGATCAGTGGCTGGGTAGTTACATGTTGGCCTGAAAAACAGGAGAGGCATTATGATCGTTCGCAATCTGCAGGACAGGGAGGTCCTTGAAACTACATATTTGGCACATGGCGGGGCTGTTGCCCAGATGGTTCTCGACCGCCGGGTCCTAAGGGAGATAGGATTTCTGGCTGTAGCCAGGCTGGCGCCCGGCAAGGAAATCGAGCGCCATGTCGATCCGATGGAAGAAATCTATTTTGTTTTGAGCGGCACAGGCCTGATGCAGGTGGATGATGAGTCCCGTCAGGTCGGACCCGGTGATGCCACCTGGATACCTGCAGGATCCGGGCATGCGCTGTTGAACAACGGAAGCGAGGATTGCGTTATACTTGTTGCAGCTTCATCCGGCTGGATGTAATGGATCTCCGGAGAATTTTAATTAGTGTCCATCCGGAAACCAAGTATGGGCTGACCCAGCCTTAGTTTCTGCCGGGGAAATCCTCTTTTAATGCCTTCAATGATTTCCAGAAAAAATAGCCTATAATGCAAAAAGTACTGACCGGGCTGAACCAATCCGGGATGTGCAAGCCAAAGCTATGACCGATCATGACGCAGCCGAGGGTAAATATGGAATACATCGCTCCATTTTTCAGATATTTATATTTCTTAACCCTGTCTATGTTTGCAACTGTGAGCTGCCGCACCGCAATGGCGCCGATTCCGTTACCTACCAGGATCAGCGGGATGACAAAAGTAAAGGCAAAGGCTCCCAGCACCCCATCAATGGAAAAAGACATGTCGATTACTTCCAGGTAAAATATTTTGCTGATGTCCGACATGGTTGCGGCATTCTCAATCATTCTCTTTTCAGCCTGCTCGGCATTTTCCTTGAAGCCATGGCTTATAAAAAAAGCGCTTGAACCTATGACAGCTCCGAGAGCCATCATGGGGTTGTGTTTTATTGCCATCCATACGATTGTTACAAGCAAAACGGAAACGATAGCAAAAAACCAGGCCCCCTGCTTCTGTATGAACTCTTCTCCGACAAGCCCATAGTTTTTGTGCTCCAGAAACAGCCAGTGAAAAAAAAGAAAAACAAGGAATGTTCCTCCTCCTATAAGAAGAACAGGTGCGGAAGCCTGGATTGCTTTAATAACTGATGGATCGGAGCTGAAAGAAGCTGTGAAAGAGCCTATGAATCCGAGGCTGGGGGTGCTTATCCATACTATAAGCCAGGGCAACAAACCTCTTACAAGAAAAACCGCAATCAGGATGCCCCAGAAGAGAAACCATTTTTTCCCCTTTTCGGTCATCGTGGAAAGCACTTCGGCGTTAATAATAGCGTTGTCAATGCTTATGATAATTTCAAATAATGCCAGTCCGCCTGCTATCAGTATTATGGAAAACCAGTCCATCTTTTAATATAATTCTCCTTATTTTTTGCCGGGGTATCAAACAAAAAACCCTTACCCACGGCGTAAAAAGCCCTGAATAAAGGTCTTGCAAACTTTGATGTCGTAAGCATAAGTTCCCGCGTCCGGGTGTTTCCACCGTGTTGACGAACTTCGGGGCGGTTCTTAAAAAAACCGCTTGCTACTCCCCTCTGAACGGTTTATTTCTATATAAATCACCGTGATTTGTCAAGGCATTTTTGATCAGATGAAGCTGCAATGCTCTCATTGCAGCTTCATCCGGCCGGATATGCGGTAGTTGCGGCAGTGAATACATCTGTGCATATGAAATGCATATAAATTCATTTGTCCGACAATCACCATGAAGACCAAAAGCAATATCTTATACAACAGGTGTTCAATGGAAAATAATGCTTGACAGGGTCAAAAAATGTAAGTAACGAATTCACAAATAATAGGACACTATCACATTATATGGGACAAGAAAAAAAACCTTATTATAAGCTGGGCACTCTCGAAAAAGGCTTCAAGATTTTGGAGTTACTGTGTGAAAGAGAAGGTATGACCGTTTCAGATGTCGCTGCAGAGGTAGGCATGCAGCGAAGCACAAGTCACCGGTTTCTCGCCTCACTGAAGGAACTCGGGTATCTTGTGCAGGACGTGAACTCGAATTACAAGTGCTCTTTGAAGCTTTTTGAGCTGGGTATGAAAACCGTCAACGCTCTTGAAATCAAACAAGTTGCCAGACCATACTTGAAGGAACTGTCAGGTATTTATGGGGAGACCATCAATCTTGGTTATTGGAACGGATTTGACATCATATATCTGGATAAGATTGAAAGCAGTGCAATTATAAGGATGGACCTGGCGGTTGGCAGGAGGATCCCTATTTACTGCACCGCAATGGGGAAAAGTATTTTTGCATTTTTGCCTGATTCACATCAGAAAGAGATTTTAAGTTCCATAACTTTAAAGCCTATGGGTCCCAAAACGATTACATCCAAGAAGTTGCTCAAAGTTGAACTGGGTAAGATAAGGGAAAGAGGTTTCGCTACTGATGACGAGGAGCTATCGGCAGATGTTCGGTGTGTTGCGGCGCCTGTTTTTGATCACCGGGGGTTACCCATCTATTCTTTGAGCATAGCAGGCCCTTCAATAAGAATCAAACCTTCCATGTTTGAGAAAATGGGCGGAGATGTTGCCAGATTTGCCAAGGCTTTATCAAAGAGCCTTGGACAAAAGATCTTGATCGGGGATGGCGCTAAAGTAAATATATAGAAAAAAAGGAATGGAAAAGTCAGCTCAGGATGGAAAAGCGGAGTATAAATATATCGATAGCCGCACAGATGAGACCATTAAGAGCTAAAGAAACATTATATTGATATCGGGAAAGGAGAAAACCCGTTGAAAAGAAAATTGACACGTTTTGATCTGCAAAGCATGAAAGAAAAGGGAGAACGCGCAGTCTGGATTACCGCATATGATTATGTCACTGCTCAGCTGGCGGAAGAGGCCGGCATGGACATGCTTCTTGTGGGCGATAGCCTTGGAATGGCCGTCTATGGCTATCCCGGCACTATTCCGGTCACCATGGACCAGTGCATCTATCACGCCGAGGCCGTCCGCCGGGCTGCGCCCAATACCTTCCTGATCGGGGATATGCCCTTTGGCTCTTACCAGGCAGGAATTGAGGACGCTTGCCGAAACGCCATTCGTTTTTACAAGGAGGCCGGTGTGGACTGCGTTAAGCTGGAAGGCGGCACACGCGTCGCTCATATCATCCGGGCTATTTCCGACGGAGGCATGCTGGTGATGGGGCACGTGGGGTTGACGCCCCAAAGCTCGAGCGCTCTCGGCGGTTTCAGGGCACAGGGGCGCACAGCCGAAGGCGCACGGGCCGTTATCGAGGATGCAAAAGCGGTTTACGAGGCTGGGGCCTTCTCCGTGCTGGTGGAGGGAGTGCCACCCGAGGTCACCAGGGTCATCTGTCGGGAGATTCCCATCCCTGTATACGGAATCGGGGCGGGAGACTGCGATGGCCAGGTCATGATCTGCGTTGACATCCTTGGTCTTTTCCAGGCATTTACGCCCAAGTTCGTGAAACGTTACGGCAATGTAGCCGGCGAGTACCGGAAGGTATTTGCCTCATACATAGATGAAGTGCGAAAAGGGGCCTTCCCTGGCGAAGAGCATATCTACCGGATGGCGGAGGGAGAGACCGAGAAGCTGGCCGCAGAGTGGAAAAAATAAAATATGGCCGAGAAGCGCTTCATTTTGAAGTATGGTAAAGGAGATGTTGATTTCACCATTCCCGAAGAGCAACTTCTTTATGAACTCGTGGGCCGTGAGCGAAAAGCCCCGACCGATCTATCTGCGGCTTACCGTCACGCCCTGGATCATCCCATTGACAGCCTGCCACTGAAGGAACTGGTCAATCCCGGCAATAAAATAGCCATAATGGTAAGCGATATTACCCGCGGGTGGCAGCGCAACGCTGAGGTTCTGCCGCTGCTGCTGGAATATTTGCAGGCGGCAGGGATTTCTGATGACGATATGACCGTGATAATTGCCGTAGGGGCGCACCGGCAAAACACTCCCGAAGAGTTTATGGAACTTTGCAGCGAGGGTGTCTGCCACCGGGTTCGGGTGGTCAATCACAATGCCTGGGACAGCAAAAATATGGTCTATCTGGGCAGGACCAGCCGGGGAACAGAGGTGGCCGTCAACAGAATCGTTGCCGAGGCAAATAGGGTGATTCTCACCGGCGGTGTTATTTACCACTATATGGTGGGATACGGCGGTGGACGGAAAAGCATCATGCCGGGGGTTTCCTCGTTAAGAACGATCCAGCAGAGTCACATGTGGGCCATGCAGAGTGAGGCAGGCGCAGGTTCAAGTCCTCTGGCGGCAAACAAAATGACGACAGGAAACCCTGCGCATGAGGATATGATGGAAGTTGCCGCCTTTGTGAAACCGGACTTCATCGTGAATGTGGTTCCGAATCTTGACGGGGATATTGCAGGCATTTTTGCCGGCAACTGGATTTCGGCCTGGTTTGAAGCCACACGAATGGTAGATGATATCTTCGGAGTGGAGATTCATGCGCAGGCGGATATAGTCATCGCCAGCGCGGGTGGATACCCCAGGGACATCAACCTGTACCAGACGCAGAAGACCATTGACAATGCCGTGTATGCAATGAAGCCGGGCGGTGCGGCCGTGATTCTGGGTGAATGTCCCGACATTGATGAGCCAAAGGAGTTCTTTGACTGGTTTAATCACCCCACATTTTTTGAAATGGATAAGGCTGTGAGGTCCAATTTTCTGATCTCCGGGTGGGTAGCGCTTCGCCAACTGGAGTATTGCAGGAAAGGCACTATAATTCTCCTCACCCGCCAGGAAAACCTTGAGCTTGCAAGGAAGGCAGGGGTATACCCGGTAAGCAACATGGAGGACGCCCTGAGACTGGCTTATAAGAGTTGCGGCACGGATAAGCCGTTAATTACGGTCATGCCGCAGGGCGCAAATACCTTCCCGATACTGGCAGGAACGGGGGTACGATAGTACATTGATCATTTAGCAGTAAGTCGTCAAAGTGGCCGGCTAAGTAAAAAGTTCCGAATGCATGTTTGGCGGATCTCAAAGGATGAAGCGCAGCGAAGCAGACGGGCTATTTACGAAGCTCTTAACGTTAGGTATAAACACCATTATTTAGCAAGGAGGAATTTACATGAAGAAAACAATGTTTTTGTGTCTCGCACTGATACTGGTTGTTATGTGGATTGGGCCGGCATCGGCTGAATACAGGGCCACCATGAAGCTGGCTTCTACTCAGCCCATGGATCATCCGTACATGGTAGGGGCAAAGAAGTTCGCAGACCTGATCAAGGAAAGAACCAATGGCCGTATAGAAATCAAACTATATCCGAGCAACCAGTTGGGCAAAGGCGAGCGCGAAATGACCGAAGGCATCCAGCAGGGCGCCATCGACCTGTTGGTAACCTCCACCGGGCCTCTGGGCGGATTCAGCCCGTCCATCAACATTCTCGATTTTCCTTTTCTTTTTAGAGACTTTAACCATGTGGACCTTGTGATGGACGGTCCTATCGGTCGCAAGTTGCTTGACGACTTTGAGAAGGCCAATATAAAAGCCCTCTCTTTTTGGGAAAACGGGTTCCGCCATCTTACCAATTCCAAAATTGATGTAAAGAAGGCCGCGGATGCCAAAGGTTTGAAGATTAGGACCATGGAAAACAAGATACACCTGGCAGCATGGAAGGATGCAGGTCTGAATCCTACTCCGATGGCCTGGGGTGAAGTGTTCACTGCGCTGCAGCAGAAGGTTATTGACGGACAGGAGAACCCGATCGCTGTTTTCTACAGCGCCAAGTTCTGGGATGCGGGCCAGAAGCATTTCTCTCTGACAGCGCATGTCTACTCCCCATCTCCTTTCCTGATGAGCAAGAAGACATTTGATGCCATGCCCAAGGCCGACCAGGAACTTTTCCTGAAAACTTCTTATGAGGCGGGAAAGTTCCAGCGGAAGGTCAACCGCGATGCCGAGGAAGCGAAATTAAAGGAGATGACCGCAAAGGGTGTCACCGTAGTGCGCGACGTGGACCGGGAGAGCTTTAAGAAGGCCATGGCGCCCACATATGCCGCCTTCAGCAGCGAGTTTCCCAAGGCCGAGATTGAAGCCATCATGAACGCGAAATAATCTTTTTATTACCGGCGCCCTTCCCTTTGAAAAGAAGGGCGCCTTATCGTTTATGTGACAACGCCGGACAGCCGGAGCAATCGTTAGCCGGATTAGAATCCTGATATGTCCTGGAGTATGGAATGCGCGCATTGCAGGTCTTAAACGAATGGTTTGTAAAACTGGGAAGCTGGGGGACGATTCTGTTCATGGCCATTATTGCCGTCGTCATCCCTTATGAGGTAATCGGTCGTTATGTGTTCCAGAAGATGAGCATCTGGTCCGGCGAGGTCTCTACCTATTCTCTCGCCTGGGCCTCCATGATGGGCGGCGCGGTGGGGTTGAAAAAAGGATACCAGATAGGCATGACGTCGGTAGTGGAGTCGGTGCCACCGGCCGTTGCCAAAACGCTGAAACTTGTGAGCTACCTCTGCACGCTGTTTTTCTTCGGGGCCATGTTCTGGTATGGGCTATATCAGACGGTCTATAACGCCAAACAGACCTCGCCGGCCATCGGCCTCGTGATGAGTTATCCCTATGCTTCGCTGCCGGTCGGCTTCTTCATGATGTTCTTTATCTCTCTGGAGGAATTTCTGGCGTTCCTCGGCCTGGGCGGAAAAGGAGCGGAGAAATGATTGTATTTTTGTCAGCTTTCATAGGACTCTTGTGTGTCTCCGCGCCCATCGTCGTTGCGCTGGGAGGCTGCGCCCTTGCCTATGCCCTGGCCAGCGGCAATATGCCCATCACAACGCTGATCCAGACCACCTTTGGCGGACTGACCAGCTTCCCGCTTCTTGCCATACCGCTATTCATGCTGGCCGGAAACCTCATGAATGAGGGTGGCATAACTCCCGACCTTGTTCGTTTTGCCCGTTTGCTGCTGGGTCATATCCGCGGCGGGCTGGGGCTTGCTACAATCCTTGCCTGTGCTATCTTTGCGGCGATTTCAGGCGCCGCAGTGGCCACGGCCGTTGCTATTGGCGTTGTCATGATTCCGGCTATGAAAAAGGCCGGCTATGACGATGATGTGGCCGCAGCTCTGACCTGCACGGCCGCATGTCTGGGCCCCATAATTCCGCCCAGTATCCCATTTATAATCTACGGTGTAACTGCCGGCGTATCGATCGGCGAGCTGTTTTTAGGCGGCGTGATGCCCGGCATTGTGCTGGCTGCGGCCCTGATGGTCTACATGTACTTTGTAGCCACAAAGCGAAAATATCCACAAGATCCCAGGACCCCGTTTAAGGAGATCGTTACCGCCGCATACAGAGCCCTGCCGGCCTTGTTCATGCCGGTTTTGATCATGGGAGGCATACTGAGCGGTATATTTACGCCAACCGAAGCCGCCGGTGTTACAGTGGTGTATGCCGCCCTTGTGGGAGCTTTTTTCTACCGTAAACTTAAAATTAAAAATCTTCCCAAAGTTCTTCTGCGCTCCGGCCTGGAATCAGGCATGGTGATGCTGCTTATTGCCATGTCCGAGCCTTTCGCCTGGGTCGTTGCGGTGGACCAGATCCCGCAATTACTGGTCACATGGATAACAAGTTTGAGCCCATCTCCCTGGTTTTTCCTTTTTCTCGTCAACATTTTTTTGATTATCGTCGGTATACCCATGGAGACCGCTCCGGCGATTGTCATCGTAACGCCGGTGCTGGCCCCCATTGCAGCCGCTATGGGAATAGACCCGGTCCACATGGGCATTGTTATCTGTCTGAACCTGGTGCTGGGCCTGATTACGCCGCCGGTCGGCGCTGTGCTCTTTTCGGTATGCGGAATTACGGGCATGGCCCTCGACCGTCTGGGGAAGGCCATCTGGGCTCCGTTTTTTGTATCGCTGCTGGTGCTGGCCATAGTGACCTACGTGCCATGGCTCAGCACGTTTCTGCCGCGTCTTCTTATGGGGCACTGAGGCTATTTTTGTAATAATGTTATTGTGATATAATTTTATGATCGTTTCATAGCAGCAGGCTGCCGCCGGGATTATACCTGCGGAAGAATTATTGCGAAAGGAACTCTTCGATGTCAAACGAACAACGCCTGCGCGGCCCTTTGCGTTCATCGATAATGACCAAAGGCGTGGATCGCGCCACTCACCGTTCGCTCCTGTATTCCATGGGCTGGCGGCAGGAGCATCTGGATAAGCCGCTGGTTGCCGTGGTTAATTCATTCAACGAATTAATGCCCGGCCATATTCACCTCAATATACTGTGCCAGGCCATCAAGCTCGGCATTGCCGAGTCAGGCGGCACGCCTCTGGAATTTCCTTCCATTGCGATCTGCGATGGTCTTGCCACAGGCCATAAGGGTATGCGGATGCCCATGCCCAGCCGTGAGTTCATTGCGGACTCTATCGAAATAATGATCACTGCGCACGCCTTTGACGCGATGGTGCTGCTGACCAACTGTGATAAGATCACACCGGGAATGTTAATGGCGGCGGCTCGTCTGAACATTCCGGCGCTTCTCGTAGCGGGCGGGCCCATGGACACCGGTTGCTTCCGCGGCAAGCGTGTTTGCTATACTGATCTTATGGAAGCCGAGGGGCAGGTGGAACAGGAAAAGATGCAGCCTGAAGAACTGGCGGATTTTGAAGAGGTGGCGGTATGGGGACCTGGCGCCTGCGCGATGATGGGCACTGCCAACAGCATGAACATTATGGCCGAAGCCCTGGGCATGGCTGTTACCGACAATGCCCTTACTCCGGCCACTTCCGGAGCCAGGATGGCAATAGCCCGACGGGCCGGCAGGCAGATAATGGATCTGCATAACAGGAATATTCTTCCACGGGAGATTATGACATTTGCCGCGTTTCAAAATGCGCTTGCCGTGGACATGGCCGTCGGCGGATCAACCAACACGTGCCTGCACCTTCCGGCAATCGCTGCCGAAGCAGGCCTATCGATCAGTCTGGAGGAGTTTACCAGGGCTGCCGCACAGGTGCCGCATCTTGTCCTGCTCAAGCCCGCAGGCCGGCACTTTCCGCTCGACTTTTACAACGCGGGGGGTGTTGCCGGTTTGATGAAGGAGCTCCAGGATTACGGCAAGGTAAACGGTGAATGTATGACGGTGACCGGACGGAGCATGGGTGAGAATCTGGCCGCGCGCCGGATTCTGGATTATGATGTGATCCGGCCTGTGAAAAACCCGCTGAGCAAAACAGGCGGGCTGGCCGTATTGTACGGCAGCCTGGCGCCCGAAGGATCGGTGGTCAAAAAAGCGGCAGTAGCGCCCGAAATGCTGAAACACAGCGGGCCTGCAAGAGTTTTCGAACAGGAGGAGACGGCGCTTGCGGCAATTTTCGGCGGTAAGGTGCAGCCAGGAGATGTGGTGGTGATCCGCTACGAAGGGCCAAAAGGCGGTCCCGGCATGCGGGAGCAGCTTCTTCCCACATCCGCCATCATCGGGATGGGACTGGGCAAGTCCGTGGCCCTGGTCACTGATGGGCGATTCTCTGGCGCAACCCAGGGAGCATGCGTGGGACATGTATCGCCCGAAGCATACCTGGGCGGTCCGATCTCCTTAGTGGAGGAAGGAGATATAATCTCGATCGACATCCCGGCGGGTAAGATCGACCTGGCAGTATCTCAGGATGTGATTGAGCGCCGTAAAAAGAACTGGCGTGTTCCGGATCACACTGCGCTGGTAAAGGGAAGTCTTCTGGAGCGTTATCGCCGCCTGGTCGGGTCGGCAATCCGGGGCGCAGTCTATGAATAACCGGCATGGTGTCTCCGGCAACAGCATTGCCGGTAACCGGATCCTGAGCCGGACCAAAAGCAATTGCCTGTTGCCTTGAAATTGGAAGAGCCATGAGAGCTTTGAATAATATAAATTTTTACCTTGCCGGCATGGGTATGCGGCTTATGCGATCTGACGGAATTATAGCTGTAACTTCGATTGCGGCGGCAGATTCGCATCCATCGGTTTCATACAGCCCCAGAAGATGACTATTCACGAAGGCTTATATCGTATCCGCCTGTGTGATCTTATGTAGACTATCTGGGGGCGTTGACAGGTTTCGGACAAATTGTCCGGCAGAACGCATAAGCCGCATACCCATGTCAGATCAAAATAATTATACAAAGGCTTGCCATATGACTCAGTTTACCATCCCCTTTGATGGAAAACTCTTTCGGCTGGACGTGCCGGACAGGAATCTGGCTGAAGTCCTGAGCCCGAAGCCCGGTCAATGTATCAAAGATTTGGCGGCTGAAATCGAACAGGCCCTGAGCCATCCGATCAACCAGGAGCCTATAGAAAACCGGGTGAAACCTTCGGATCGGGTCCTTCTTGTCAGTGATGACAACACCCGCTCCACACCAGTTGACCGTATGATTCCTCCCCTTCTCTGCCGCCTTAACGGCGCCGGAGTTCCTGATGAGCGTATTTCATGCATCATGGCCTTGGGAACGCACCGCTACATGACCGAAGCTGAAATGGAAGCAAAAGTGGGACCTGATGTTTTCAGGCGTATCAGAGTATTTAATCATGAATGGCGAAACCCGGATACCCTCATCGACCTGGGCGCTTCCGCCTGCGGCACACCGCTTCAGGTCAATCGGGCAGTTGCCGAAGCGAATGTTGTAATCGGCCTGGGGGCTATTGTTCCCCATCACATTCCGGGATTCTCAGGTTCCTCGAAGATCATCCAGCCCGGAATCTGCGGAGCAAGGACGACCGCTGAAACACACATGTTGTCATGCGGGGGGGGTGGAGACTCCTTTCTGGGTCTTGAGAAGAATCCGGTTCGTCAAGATATGGACGACATGGCAGACAAGGTGGGAATGAAGACCATATTCAATGTGGTCATGGATCCAAACGGCGGAATTGCCGGCATCTTTTACGGAGAGATGCGTTCCGCCTTCCTTGAAGGTGTTAAGCTTGCCCGCAAAATCTACGGCGTGGCTTATCATGAGGTTCCGGATATTGTTCTGGCCAATTCCTGCCCCTGCGATCTGGACTTCTGGCAATCCCACAAAGCCCAATACCCGGCGCAGAGGATGATCAAACAGGGAGGAACAATCATCCTCTGCACACCCGCTCCCGAGGGAGTTAGCCCCGTGCATACTGAACTGCTCGATTTTACAGCCTGGTCCGCGGCCAGGATCAGGAACGCCTACCGCAGCGGAGAAATCAGGAACGGTGTCGCAGCAGCCCTGGCGGTTGCATGGGCATTGGTGCGGGAAAAAGCATCGGTAATTACATACTCACCAGGAATTCCCGCCGGCGACAAAGCAAGGCTTGGGCATACCCATGCTGCGAGCCTTGATTGGGCCATTAATGAGGCGCTGCGGCGTCAGGGGTCCGGGGCCCGTATCACCGTTCTGACCCACGCTCCTGACATGCTGCCCATTGGCCCGGCGCCGCGATCGGGACAGCCATGAGCTGCGAATTGGAAATCGCCGTCATTGCCGATGACCTCACCGGTGCGGCGGATACCGGCGTTCAATTCTGTTCGGTCGTAGGTTCCGTTTATCTGACTGGCCCTGACGTTCCGGAACTTTCTGAAAACGGCCGCCTCTTTTCCGGCCTTGCCGTATTCACCAACACGCGCCATGTGGCAGCGGCGGCAGCCGGACGAATTGCAGGGGATGTGGCGATGAAAATCCGCTCTCTC
>RPRI01000115.1 GCA_003818505.1 Desulfobacteraceae bacterium
GCATCGAGGGTCCAGCGCATCATTTCATTCGGAAAAGTACGCAGCTTTTTCCCCTTTGCGTCATCCGGATTTCTAAGCGGATCCTTAGTGGTCATGCAGCGGAAACCGGCCTCGAAGGTGGACAGGAAACGGAAACCCTTTTGGGGCGCCAGATCAAACTGCGCCTTCAACCACTTGGATTCATCGTATAGTTTCCATCCCTGCTCGTAGCTGTCCACTATGAAAGGAAGCATTGTGAGATTTAGAGAAGCCAAATGGGGAGCGTAGGAACCTGTGCTCGATACAGTGAAATCAATTCCGCCCAGTGCAAGTTGTTCGATATTCTTCGGATCATTTCCAAGCTGACTGCAGCAAAAGACCTGAACCTTGTAGCGGCCGTTCGTGTACTGTTCGACCTTCTTCGCGAATACTTCGGCAGCGCCCTGCCGTGCGCCCTGCTGCTGGTCGGTGTGGCTGAATTTTAAAACCGTTTCGGCTGCAACATTCGATACACCAAATACGAAGACTATCAAAGTGAAATAAAGCATTTTGACAAACAACGATTTCCTCTTCATATCTACCTCCTTCTCTGTGTTTTGGCAGGAAAAACTGCCTGTGTCATAACATGATATGCTTCCTGTTCCATCTGACTGAGCATATATTGCTTTCTCGCAATTATGATGTTTCATCCGATCAATTTTATAAGGCACCGTTTTGCGATTCCTCTTCGAAGTCCTTAATCAATTTTTCCCGTGAACGTTTAAAATGAGTACGAGCCGCATGCTCGGCCATTTCCGGATCTTTATTTATTATTGCCTCGATAATGGCCAGATGTTCCGGAAGGGTTTCCTGGGGCGGCCGTACAAGTCCTCCGCGGAACTTGACCAGATAACTGAAGGTTATGACGCTGTAGGTCTCAAGAATGTTGAACAATAGATCATCTCCGCCAAGTTTTATCAGAAAATGATGAAAGCGCCGGTCTGCTTTGGCATATTTGTCAACACTTCCACTGGCCTCAGAGGTCTTTAGTCCTGTGAATAAATCATTGAGTTTTTTGATCTGGCTGCCTGAAATGCGGAGAGAGGCACGTCGTGCAGCCAACCCCTCCAATACTTCCCTTAGTTCGAAAATATTGACCATTTCCTCCTTGGAAAAATCTCGTACATAAAACCCCTTACGCGGTATGGCGATAATTAATCGTTCCTGCTCCAGTTTTTTGAGCGCGTTCACGAGTGGGGTTCGGCTGATCCCCAGATCAACCGCCAATTTTTCCTGATAGATTTTGCTTCCTGACTTTAGATTCTGATCGAGAATCATGGACTTTAGCTGATTGTAAGCTTTTTGGTCGAGGTTTACGTGATCGTTTCCCAAATTTTTCACATCTACCCTCCAAGATGTAATTTATATTTTATTAAAAACATCCAATTTGAGACGATGATGATTGAATATTGAATTTTGTATGCAAAATTATTATGAAAAAATATTTAATCTGTCAACATAAAAATATCTGGTGTGTTATTATTAAATTGATTTAGATATATAGATGATTCATACCGGAGAGGCGATTCGGTATGATATTCATATCTGCCTGAGCGTCATCAGCAGAAGCGGGAGAACCAGAATCAGCAGCGCTGTTGTGACAAACCAGCAGGAGTTTGCCAGATCCAGGTCCAGATCGTAGATTGACGGGGGTATCAGGGCGTTAAAGGCCACCGGCATTGAGGAAAGAATTATTACCACCTTAAGCGGGAGAGCATCATCCATTTCGCCGAATCCGAGAGCCCGGGCCAGTAAAAATATAAGTATTGGAACCATGAGGAACTTTATCAGCGAAACCGAAACACATTCCCGTAGATAACCGCCTATCCGGCTGAAGCGCAGGGCAAGGCCGATCGAGGTCAGCAGCAGTATCGTAGCCAGAGGGACAATCACAGCATTGGCAAAGCCGTAAAAGGCCGGGCGTTCGATTCCGCTGAGATTTAGCGATGCGCCGATTATAAGACTGGAAACGGCTGTCAGAATAAAAGGATCACTAAGAAGTCCCTTTAAACGGGCGGCCGCACCGCCGCCATTTTCCCCGGCTCCGCTGTAATACCTGGCGATGGGAAAACCTATGGCATAATAGGATACATCTTCGAAAAGTTTGTATATGGGAACCAGCGCGAAACCAGCCTCTCCCAGAAAAATAAAACAGACAAGAGCGCCGATGGAGCCTATGTTGGTAAAAGAACCACAGCAAAAGAGGGCGCCGGTTTTTTTCGGCTCCAGCTTCAGTATGCGGGCGGCTCCCAGAGCAAGCATCCCGCCTGCGAATAAAGCGGAGAATCCGACGAAAGGCAGGGCCATCAGGCCGGGGTCTTTTATGCGGACGATCCAGATTGCACCCACAATGGCTACCGGATGAAGGCCGAGAAGAGCAATTTTCTGCAAGAGCTTCCGCAGATCGACAATGGAAAGCGGCAGTTGCAGCCTGCCTCTTCGGTGCAGGACCTGAATTGTCACACCCAGAGCAATGCCGAAGGAGATGATTCCGAAAGAATATAGAATTTTGTTCATAGAATAGTTTGAGAATACCAAATAACACTTGAGTGCACAACCCGTTAAAAATGTCTTTACCCCGGAAACTGAGGTGGCTTAAAGAACTGGAATTATCGCCTGAGAAGAGTGAATGGGTTCTTAATAAAAGCGCCGCCGGTTTTTTTGGATTATGTTGATATTTCTTAACGTGGATTCCGGGTGGCGAACATCATTCTATCAAACTGCATAACTTTTTTGATATTGTTGCCGCGGAATTTCCGTTTGAATTGGTCATTATTACAAATTTATATAACCTTCCATTCCTGTCTTTGATATATCCTGCCCTTGTGCTGACCCCTGTCAGTGTTCCTGTCTTGAAATACTCTGATCCGTTATGTTTCATCAAACTCCTGTAAGGTTCAAATGCTGCGAGTATTTTTAAAAAGCTTCTGGCCGGGATCAGGTTTTCCCTCGAAATGCCGGATCCTTCGGAAATGGACAGGTCGTTTACTTTAAGGATATCCTTTGCATAATCATTTAATGCCGATACACCTTTTTCAAGAGTTCCGGGAGGGCCGTATATTCTGGCGCCAAGTGTAATGAGAATCTGGTTTGCTATGAAATTGTTTGAGTGATAGAGTAGTTTCGATACTATTTCGTCCAATAAAACCGGTGAATCGTATTTTATTATGAGCCTGTCGGTTTTGAGATTAACAGCACCCTTTCTTATTTCACCCCTCCTTTTTATTCCTTTTTTTTCAATGAAATAGGAGATGAGGTGTCCGGCATAAAGAGCAATTTCATCCTGATCTGATGTCAGCAGTATCCTTCCTCTCTTTGCAGAGGTTTTGGTAATTTTCTTTATTGCAAAAGGCAGAAGCGGTGTCTGCTGCTCGGCGCTTATAAATTTACCTTTTGAAACACTGAAACTAACGGTGTTGAAATTGACGCAAAGGGCTCCATTCGGCGAATCGTAAGGTTCTATGGATCGTGTTACCCCGGGAATTACAGTCGGCTTTTCAAAATATGAGTCGTCAACTATAACATCGTTAATATATTTGAGTTCCGTGCCGAGGCCTTTTGCGATATCAATTATAAATTCTGATGTCAGGAGCGGATCTCCATAACCTTTGATTTTAAGGTTTGAATCCTTGTCGGTATAAAATTCAGTAGAAAATCTGTAGCTTGGGCCCAGATGGTGGAGAGCTGCAAGAGAGGTTAAGAGTTTCAGTGTGGATGCCGGAATAAGTTTTTTATCGGCATTTTTTTCCATGAAGATTTTACCGTCAGGATCAGATACTATAATTGCATCATCGGCGCCGATATGTTTCAGAATATCAGATGGTATCGTTTCAGCGTAAAGGTTTTGAGCGGCTGAAAACAAGCAACAAAAGGAAAAGATATAAAGAGCTATAACCAATTTCTGCCTTGTCATTATAAGAGTATCCAACCTCATGTTTGTGTTTCGAATATCGTATATCTAATATCGAATTTTGTTTTAAGTACTTAGAAATCGGTGGATCGTGGATTCTGATAACCGGTCGCTGTTTTTCCCCTGACTCTCGAACCCTTTTATTGTCATCTGCTCTCAACTATGAATGTTACAGGTCCATCGTTTACAAGGTGAACATCCATCATTGCCCGAAAACGGCCTGTATTAACCGTAATTCCTCTGTTGCTGACTCTTTCGACAAATTGTATGTAGAGTTCGTTCGCCTTATCCGGTTCTGCGGCATCCGTGAATGAAGGTCTCCTTCCCTTTCGGCAGTCGCCGAGAAGAGTGAATTGGGATACTACAAGCATATCTCCGCGTATTTCAAGAACCGATCTGTTCATTTTGCCGTGTTCATCCTCAAATATTCTTAAGTTTAATATCTTATCGGCGAGAAAATTAACATCATTTATTGAGTCTTCTTTTGAAACACCAATAAATACAAGAAGACCGGCGCCGATTTTTCCTATGATATCGCTTCCTACAGTAACCGAGCTTTCTTTTACCCTTTGCACAACAGCCCGCATGATGATATGATCCTTTTCGATAAACGGAACTCTTTTCAGTGCCTCTCCGGGAGGTGGAAAAACGAAGAAATTAATTTCCAGCATGCTGAAATAAGCCTGTTATGATTATTTTACGAAACCGTCATACTTGATTATTTGTGATTTTGAAAGTAATTTCTTAATCCCAATAAAGGAGACTTTTTTCATTGTTACTTCAGGAGCGGAAGATCGCGGGGAAAAATGTCTGAGAAGGATAATAAATGGACACGTTTAACGTTAAATATTGCTTCACAATGTCCGACGGTTCGAGAGAACTCTTTGATATTGATATCGATGCCCGTACATTGAATATGGTCGTTGATATACCTGATAATCCACCTTTCTGGACTGAACTGGAGTATTATCAATGTCCCAGATGTCCTTTTACGAAAAACGGAAGATCTTTATGCCCTTTATCAATCAATCTTGTAGATGTTGTTAAGCGTTTCGGACGTATTATCTCTTTTGAAAAACTTCATGTTGATGTCTTAACAAGCGAAAGGATTTATTCCAAAGATACGACTGCTCATGAAGGTTTGAGTTCCCTTATGGGACTTATAATAGCCTGCAGCGAGTGTCCGTTTACTGACTTTTTCAAGCCGATGGCGCGTTTCCATCTCCCTTTTGCCGGTTATGAAGAAACGATCTTCAGGGCATTATCGACATATCTGTTAAGTGTATATTTTAAGAACAGCGAAAATGAATCTGATGACAATTTTACCGGACTTTCGGAAATCTATCAGGGCATTGAGGAGTTGAATATGGCTGTCAGCAAACGTCTTCGCGCAGCGAGCCATAAAGATGCAACTGTAAATGCGCTCATACATCTTGATGTATTTGCAAAATTTATGAGCTTTCCCGTCGAACATAACCTGGAGAAGATCAGTTATTTGTTTGATCCCTTTTTACTAAATCAAAAACAGCATTAACGAACACAGGTGCAAAATCAAGGATGTCTTCATGTCAAAAGATATAAAATGTGATAATAACTCTTTTAATAATCAGCTTCATTTTTATGTCTGGAATATCTTTCGCAAGCGAAGAGAACCTTAATCCGATTTCGTTTACTGCGGATATCTTAATATTCAGACCCGCAGGTATTGCGTTAGTTCCTGTAACGGCGGCCCTTTTCGTTGTTGCGTATCCTTTCTCTCTGATCGGGAATAACACTGACAAAGTGTATGAAGCGCTGATAGCCGAAAATTCAAGATATACCTTTCAAAGGCCGCTGGGTGAAGATGTTCCGGTAAAATAAGAGTTGGAAGATTCAGTTTGGGAGTTGTTCCGGTGTCTGCTAAGTCTAATTTTAAAAAAATTATCGGCTCTTTTACCTCTTTATTGCGTAAGATTGTTATAATAGCGCTTATAGCTACAGTTGTTCCTGTTGTCCTGCTTCGCTGGATTCCGCCTGTTACTTCAGCCGTTATGATAAAAAAAAGCATTGCTTCCTTGTGGTCTGATAAGAAGGGTTACAAAACCCGTTACAAGTGGACTTCCTGGAATAAGATTTCTCCGCATGCCGGTATCGCGGTAGTTGCGGCTGAAGACCAGATGTTTCCGGAACATTTCGGCTTTGATTTTGAATCTATTTCAGATGCCGTGGAGAAACATTCGAGAGGTAAGCGCCTGCGTGGCGCAAGCACCATTTCACAGCAGGTTGCAAAAAATCTTTTTTTGTGGTCCGGCAGGAGCTTTATAAGGAAGGGGTTTGAGGCATATTTTACCCTGCTGATTGAAATAACATGGCCTAAACAGCGGATACTTGAAGTATATCTTAATATTGCCGAGTTCGGGAGAGGGATATTCGGGGTAGGAGCGGCAAGCGAGGCTTTTTTTAAAAAACCTCCTTCCAAACTCAGACCTTCCGAGGCGGCTCTTCTTGCGGCTGTTCTTCCCAACCCGATACGACTTCGTGCAGACAGGCCGACTATATATGTTCAAAACCGTTGTGAATGGATACTTGGCCAGATGGAACAGCTTGGTGGAGCTGCTTATCTTAAAAGTATGTAGGGATGAGATGTGAGGGAAGATAGGAAGATAAGAAGTTTGGAAACTAAGAAGATGTGAATAGCGTATCATGAATCGAACCACGAACGACGATTAACGAGTCACGATCAACGAAGTTCGAAGTACGATATTCGATGTGCGATATGAACCGATACCGCCCCAAAGGGGACATTTCCGGATGGATACTAACAATTTCAGGGAGGCGAAATATGAAAACTGAAAAACAGTCCCCTGGCTTCGAATATGTGGGTTTCTGGCTGCGCCTGATAGCGACAATTATCGATGTGATTATAATAACGGCCATAATACTGCCATTGCTTCTGGCGATATACGGGAAAAGCTATTTCGATCCCGGCGAGTTGATAAAAGGGCCCTCCGATTTCCTTATTTCTTATGTATTGCCGGCTGTTGCCGTAATAATTTTATGGCGTTATAAAGCTGCAACTCCGGGTAAGATGCTTATTTCGGCTCGCATAGTTGATGCTAAAACTTTTGACAGACCAGTAACCGGCAGGCTTATAATAAGATATTTTGCTTATATTCTCTCAGCAATTCCTTTTTGTATCGGTTTCATATGGATTGCCTTCGATAAAAAAAAGCAGTCATGGCATGACAAGCTGGCCGGTACAGTCGTGGTGCGTCCTAAAAAATAGAAAGGCGGTTACATGGAAAGATTCAAATCCTTTTTCAAAACATCTCTTATCGGCGGCATAGTTGTAATGCTCCCGGCTGCAATATTAATTTTTGTTTTCAAATGGCTGTTCGGATGGGTTACGGATATAATCCAGCCTCTGACCGATCTTATTTTAATGAGATCCCATATCAAAGAGATAGCTGCTGATGCGCTTGTACTGACGATTATAGTGATAGGCTGCTTTATCATCGGGGTTGTTGTAAAAACAAAAGTTGGCAGGTTTGTACATGAAAATCTGGAAAATCGGATTTTAAAAATCGCTCCCGGGTACGGCACCATCAAGGAGATTGTGATGCAGCTTATCGGGAAAAAATTCCCCTTCTCCTCGGTTGCGCTGGTCAGAATTTTTGAAAATGATACTCTTGTGACCGCTTTTATCACTGATTCTCATCCCGACGGAAGCTACACAATATTTGCGCCTACAGCGCCCAATCCGACCTCCGGCTTCATATATCATGTAAAGGGTGAGTATGTTCATCATGTTGATGTTCCGATCGAAGAAGCAATGCGGTCTGTTATCACATGCGGAGCCGGTTCAAAAAGCCTGATTAAGGCATATAATGCAGGATACGAAAGAGATAAGACCTGATTGGTCGCAGGGAGTTACGTATATGCCATATATGTGATGTATCCACAGCAGGCGTAAGGCGTGAGGCGAAAGCCGAAAGTCAGTGTTGAAAAAGGCTTTATGCCTAATAATCTTCAGCCTGAGAGAATATTAAAGATTCGAAGTAAGATAAACCAAAAACGGGCAACGGTCAGGATAAGTTAAAATTCTCTATGGCGGATTTTTTTATGAGCACAGGAAACCTGATATTGACTGCATGCATTACCATATTATGTTTTGCCTGGTGGGCGTCATCGTTTATAATTGTTCGCATTGCCCGGGGAATCAGAATATTTGAAGAAGAAAATCCACCCATTTTACAAAAATTCCCGAAACTCAGTGTAATTATCGCCGCATGCAATGAGGCTGATACCATTGAACCTGCCATTGTCACTCTTCTTGGACAGGATTATCCAGATCTTGAAATAGTTCTTATTGATGACAGATCAACCGACGGAACAGGAAAAATCATTGACGGAATTGCAGGAAGAGATGCACGGGCAAAAGCCGTTCATATTGAAAAGCTTCCCGATGGATGGATAGGGAAAGTAAATGCATTGAATGAAGGAACTGCGAAATCAACGGGGGAATGGCTGCTTTTCACAGATGCTGACGTCCATTTCAGGCAGGGCACATTGCGAAAAGCATTGGCGCTGGCGGAAGCGGACAAGAGTGACCATCTCGCGCTTCTTCCCAAACCGGCTTCAAATTCATTCTGGTTTGAAGTTGTGGTAAGCGCCCTCGGCGCCATGTTTCTCCACGGCACAAGAGCGGTTGATGTCGGAAAACCGGGCTCAGAGGCTTTTGCGGGTACAGGTGCTTTCAATCTTGTCAGAAGAGCCGCATTTGAGAAAACGGAAGGTTTTTCATGGCTTCGCATGGAGCCTGTTGACGATGTGGGGCTCGGGCTTATGATGAGCCTTTCGGGAGCAAAGAGCACTTTTGCTGTTGCATTGCGCGATATTTCAATCGTCTGGTATCCTTCCCTGAAATTGATGTTTAAAGGAGTTGAAAAAAACTTTTTCGGTTCTGCGGCGAACTACAGCCTGATAAGGATGGCACTGATTGTAGCTTTTGTTTGGGCCTTTGCAATCGCCCCTTTTGCGGCAATATTTAATTTCAGGGACCTGCCCCTGCTTTCTCTATGGGTAATTACCTATGTTTTAATGGCTGCCGGGTCTTTTTTTATATCGAGAAGGTTTAAACAGAAGTTTTTTCCCCTTTTTCTTGCGCAGATCGGGCTTCTTATTGTTTCAGTAATGCTTTTGCGTTCGGGTATTATCTGCGTGCGAAAAGGAGGAATAGACTGGAGGGGGACAAGATATAAAACAGAAGATCTTCTGTCCGGGCAGCGGTTGAAACTTGATAAATTCAGAATAAAAAGATCGGATGGGAAAAAATTATGGAAAAACCATAATCGGACATAGAATATTGAATATTGAAATAATCACACAAAGACGCGAAGACCCAAAGGATAATTCTTGCAGCCACAATTTATCCATCTTCAGCATCGAATTTGGCTTCCAGCTTATTTTTATTTTCTTCCGTGATCAACCCAAGTTCCACGAGAAGATCTCCAATCCCGTCATTTCTCAAATCGTCAATTTTCAATATTGATTCAATTTTTCTATCTGTGATATTAAAAAATGTATATGAAAGAGTGAGCTCGGATTTTTCAAGCAAATAAAAGTCCTTGCCGTCAATGATGAAATGATGATCAAGTACAAAATATAGACCATATGCAATAATCGCGATAATAATATAACTTCTAATTGTTTTAAGCACTTTCTATACCTCCGTGTAAGCCGATTTGATTTTTATGAGTCGTATATATATCATTATTATATTGTATGGTCAATATTGGTGATTTCGTAATAAGTACATTTTTTTACCACGAATGACACTAAGAGCGCGAAAGAATAATAAATGATAATTTTTTTCATTTCCTCTGCTTCACGTCCTTAGTGGTTTAATAGAAATAACAAATTGTTACTAAACCATCATGTTTAAGAACAATAACAAATCATCACATGAAGGAGATGTGAGATATGTGCGATACATTTGTTATTCTTCCGGAAGGGACTGCGGACGGATCGGTTATTTTCGGGAAAAACAGCGACAGGGAGCCGAATGAAGCGCAGGCGATAGAATATCATCCTGCCGGATTCGATTCAGACAATAAACGGCTTCAGTGCACATATATTCAAATTCCTCAGGTCAAAGAAAAGTATTCGGTGCTGATATCCCGTCCTTTCTGGATGTGGGGAGCCGAGATGGGAATCAATGAAAAGGGCCTTGCAATAGGAAATGAGGCAGTATGGACAAAGATGCCACTTGTGAAAAAAGGCGGGCTTACGGGCATGGACCTTCTCCGCCTTGCCCTTGAAAGGGCTTCAACCGCCGAACAGGCGGTTGAAACGGTCGCCGGGCTTTTGTCGGATCATGGTCAGGGAGGAATTTGCGGGTATGAAGATAAAAAGATGGTTTACCATAACAGCTTTATCATGGCCGACGGCAGGGGAGCATGGGTGCTTGAAACAGCCGGGCATTTGTGGGCCGCGAAAAAAGTTAAAGATTATTATTCAATAAGCAACGGACTGACAATAGGCGATGAGTACGACAGAAGCCATCCCGGGCTTGTCGATTTTGCGCGTCAAAAAGGATGGCTCAAAAAAAACGATATTTTTAATTTTGCAAAGTGTTTTTCCGACTGGTTTTTTACAACCTTTTCTGCAAGCGGAAAGAGGAAAGGATGTTCATCAAAACTGATTGAATCAGGAATCGGGAAAATCGACTTAAAATATGCAATCAGGATTCTCAGGGATCATGGGGCTAAAAACTACTCTCCGGATTCACATTTTCTCGGAGACCGTCTTTGCGCTCATGCTGCAAATGCTCTTTCACGCAATGCGACCCAGACAACGGGATCGATTGTTGCCGGCCTGAAACAGGATGAAACTTCCTGCTGGGCAACAGGAACATCCGCTCCATGCACTTCGATATTCAAGCCTGTCTGGTTTAAGGGAGAGGTAATTCCCGGCAACGGTAAAAATCCGGGAAGCAGGTATGATCCGGATAACCTGTGGTGGCATCATGAACTCCTGCACCGCAGTATACTTCTTGATTATGCAACAAGGATAAATGCCATACTCAGAGAGCGTGATGAGCTTGAAGATTCCTTTATCCGGAATCCGGGAAATGCGTTTTCAGGCGGAAGTCATGAAGATACAAATGTGGCTTTCCAAAAGGCTCGTGAGATGACCGACATCTGGATAGAAAAGGTAAAGTCAGTTCCGGTCAAACGGAAGCCGAATTATATTTACAGTAAATACTGGGAGGCGCAGAACAGGAAAGCCGGTATCAGCCTGTAGCGGAAGCAGGCAGGTTCTCTATGGTATTGTTTTAAGCTGGTTTTCAAGATATTTCGAAAGCCGTTTCCCCAGCGATACAACAGTCCAGACTACCGGAGCCCCTAGCGAGGAAGGAAAGACGCCGGCATCACAGCAGTAGAGATTCTTTATTCGTGTTTCCAGATTATTGTCAATCACATGACCGATTCTGCATGTTGCCGAAGGATGCGCGCCTAAAGCCTTCATCTGATATATACTGTTTTCTTTCGCTCCGGCTTTACGAAAGATTCCGGTAATTATCTGTACGCCCTTATCTATTTTCCTTCGGTCATTGTCGGTAAGCGGCTTTCTGAAGGCTTTCCCTTTCAATATTTCGCCGGCAGTATCATCCTGTATCTTTACCATGATACTGGTATATTCTTGGAAATTTGCGAACTTGAGCAGATGGGTCGGGCCGGAAAGGGCGGTTATTACCAGAAAGAGCGCCCAGTTGGGAGAAACAGGCATTATTATAATGCCGTCGTCATTGTAATGTTCAATGGTTCCCACACTCATCGGAGCGGATCCCCTTGAGCTGGTCCCAGGGATAATCCCCATGACAAAGGAGAGCCAGTCACAGCAAAATCCCTTCCCCGCTTCTTCAATTCCTGCTTTCCTGAGTATATTAACATCGCTTAAACCGCCGGAGGAGAGGACAACCGATTTGCCGTAATATCGAACCTTGCTGCCCCATCGAGTACCTTCAACACCTTTGGCTCTGCCGTTTTCGACGATCACGTTTGTAATATTGGTGTGCAACTTCAGGTCGGCGCCGAAAGTCACGGCTTCGTCGCCGAATACACGTCCGGTCCACTTGGCGCCTGTTTTGCAGCCAAGCATGCAATTGCCGGAGCCGGTGCACTTTTCTGCATCAATAAACTTGTCGATTTTTTGCCAGTGATATCCAAGACTGTTGGCAGCTTCAAGGAGACGAAGGTTATTTTCACCGACAAGTTCATCGGGCAATGGCATTATCTTAAGATCTTTACGGGCTTCTTCCGCCTCTTCTGAGAGATCGATGCCGACCTTGTCAAACATTTTTTTGGGGGGAGGAAGCGCTGACCCGGCTGCGATGTTTGAAGCGCCGCCATAGTTATTTGCGAAAACAACCAATTCTTTATAGTTTTTAAAAAGTGCGGGGATATCGATCATGGCCGCAACTGTAATGGTATTACCCAAAAATTCCATCCGGCCGCCCTTTTCAAGAAGGAGAACCTTTCTTCTCTTTTTACTCATCTCACGGGCAACGGTGCAGCCTGCTGCGCCTGTTCCTACGACTATTACATCATACTCTTTGGTTTGTTCCTTTTGCAATGGCTTCCTCTTAATGCAATGTTACATGTTCTGTTGATACTCTTTCATGACGATATCGATGTCAAGCGGGACGGCTTTGCCTGAGTCACGATAAATAGAGAGCGCTTTTTCAGGACAGTGCTCAACACAGAGTTCGCAACCGATGCAGGCATTCTTATCGTATGTCCGGCTCTTATCACCAACAACCTGTATGCAGTCAACAGGACAAAACCCGGCGCAGGTTCCGCAGAATCCGCAAAGGTTTTTATTCCATTCAACCGCATATCCTGATTCGGCGTTCATGGTTAATTTATCATCGAATTTTTTTGCGAATTTCGTTGCCTGCAAGCTCACGCACGTATCGGGATGACAGTTGCATATAACACCGGTCTGCCCGCCGGTTGCGACCTTGAAGAAGGCCTGGGTTATGTATCCCATCTTCCTGAAACGGGTTATCAGGGCAATAGCTTCTTCCCTGGTTATTTTTTTCGCATGGTATTTCTTTCCGTGCTCAAGCCAGAAGGAGGAAAGACTCTTACCGACTGCAAGGCATGATCTGATATTCTCATCCCGGTCGCCCAGCGTAATTTTGCAGGGGCAATCCATTACGGCAATATGCTCCGGCTCGTCGAACATTATTTTATAGGCATATTTATAGGGTATGATCTTTTTATTTGCAGGAGATATCACTGAAACATTCACATTCAGAGTTAATATTTTCTTCGTATCACCGAAAGAGAGAATTTTGGCGTGATAGCGGTTAAAGGCCATCGACAATAGGATATTGAGTGGTTTGAACCATGATAAGTATTTTGCGATGTATTTAAAAAAATAATAGACAAACTTTACATAGGGGTAATAAAACTTGAAATAGATGAAGTTATGGATGAACCTGTCGAATCTCCATCCATGCTTTTTCAGCATTTTTTTTGTTGATTCTTTCATACGATGTTTCCCAGGGCAGTAATTTTACGTAAAAATATACTTTTATTCCGTCCGGCATTGATCTACAGCTGCTTCAAGAAGGGCCTTTTTCTTTTTTCCCCTGAATTTGATTATGAGATACTTTTTCGGGAAATCCGGATGAGACAGATAATTGATGGTGCTTTTTACAAAATGGTCACAGATTTCATTAAAAACCGACTCTTTTTTGCTTTCGTCAATAAAAAACCGTTCTCTTTTCTGCTCGAAGGTCACTGTGTTTCCAAGGAGTTTCATTATTTCATCTTTGTTGCTATCCGGATCATGCTGCAAGTCATGAAATGTTTCAGGGACGGAGGATACCGGTATGTCAACGTGTGCAACCATTTTTACAAGCCATCGGTCACCTGCCATTTTTTTAGAACTATCATAGATCTTCAGCTCCAGATTGTTTTTAAGCCCGATCGTTTTTACTAATTTGTTTTCCATCAAATTACCTCTGCGTATTTTGGATGTTATTGAAGTTCACCGCCGCAAGTCCGCTTGCCATAATGATTGGCGGGACATTCTGCGGAGAATCCGCTCGCTTTTCCGGCCACTTGAACCATAGAATCCCGGAACCATTGAACCCTTATAAGGATCACCAACCAATTTGGAGATGGTCCTGATTTTATAACAGGGATAAAAAATTCCCGAAATATTTGCAGAATGACTTTTTACGAAGCTGCCAGTCCTTATTGCTCGACAAATAGTTCAATTTGCTTTATTAATTATCTGTCAAATTTTTCAACTGCATTGTACTTTAAAAACCCTGTAAATGATATGATAAACAAAAAAAATATATTACTTCGTGATTCACACCGATGGATGGTTTTTTCCTTAATCTCGCTGATATATTTATTTGTATATTTCCACCGGGTATCGACGTCGGTTATCGCCCAGGATATTTTAAAAGCCTTTAATGTAAATGCCACCGCTCTCGGATTCATGTCTTCAATGTATTTTTACCTTTACGCGTTTGAACAGCCCCTTGTAGGTTATTTTTCGGATATTTTCGGGCCAAGGCGCGTGATAGCATACTGCACATTAGCTGCTGCATGCGGGTGCTTCATCTTTGCCCTGTCCCCTGATATAGCCTGGGCTTCTGCCGGACGCGCACTAATAGGCATTGGTGTAGGGGGTGTGTATGTCCCAGCGGTCAAGGCTTTTTCCCAATGGTTTGAGAGAAACGACTTTTCAACAATGATAGGTTTGCTCATAGCTGTCGGAAATTTTGGAGCTGTTATAGCAACAACTCCTCTTGCATGGGCTGCAAATAACTGGGGATGGCGTATCAGCTTCCACATTATAGGATGGATTTCACTTGCTCTGGCCATGGGGGCATTTTTTCTTATAAAAGATTTCGACGGATCAGTTGAAACGGTTAAAGATGAAAATATCTTAGAACCGGCAGGAACAGGCTCAAAAAAAATTCCTTTTTACATGGCTCTCATCTCTTTTCAATTCTGGATATTAGCAGTTGTCTTTTTTGGTGTTTATGGAATAGTGATAACTTTTCAGGGTCTCTGGGCAACGCCTTATCTTATGGCTGTTCTTGAAACGGACAGGATTGCGGCAAGCAGGCTGAATATGCTTATACCGATGGGTTTTATTGTCGGAGCTCCTCTTTTCGGCAGGCTTTCCGACAGGATATTTAAAAGCAAGGTACATGTAATAAGCTGGCTTTTGGCGCTTTTAACCCTGTCGTGGGCAGGGATTCTTTTTGGAATGGAACTTGGCATCTTATCGGTTTTTTTGATTCTTTTTTTTATGGGAATTGCGACAGGAGGATTTGTAAGCACATTCTGGGCTCATATAAGAGAAATCATACCGGCCGGGATACTCGGATCTGTTTCGGGACTTTTAAATCCTGCTCCCTTTCTGGGCGTTGCGGTTTTCCAGGTATTGACGGGATCATTAATTGACAGGGGGAGACTGATAGACGGGGCATATCTTCCAGGGGCATACAAAAGTTCTTTTATGCTCTGTTTTCTTGTAAGCGGTGCCTGTTTTATTATTTCATTTTTTTTAAAAGAAAATAAACCGGAGGAAAAATAAGTTATCAGTGAGGCTTGACTATTGCCTTCAAATGAAAGATAAAATTGACAAGACTTTAAACCGCTTTTCCCCTGAACATGGTTTAAGACGGATGTTCTTAAAAGCTTTCAAATAGAGACCTTTGAAGAACGTCCAGTTTTGGCCAAGTACAAGGAAGGCGATAATTTCAACCACAGGAATACATTGAGTATTTCGAGGATTGAAATTTGAGCCTGACGC
>RPRI01000116.1 GCA_003818505.1 Desulfobacteraceae bacterium
ATCTCTTATCTTTCCGATAATACCATTACCATCCTGGCAGTCACCTTCATATCGTATCAAGTATATTCCATCAACCGACAAGCTCTGGAGAAGACGGAGCTGGATATCTCCGAGCGAAAAAAGGCGGAGGAGCCTCTGCGGGAGAGCGAAGAAAAATACCGTTTAATCGCGGATAACACAGCTGACCTGATATCGGTTCTGGATATGAATATGCACTTTACCTATGTCAGTCCGGCCAGCATGCGTCTTCGTGGGTACACAGCAGAGGAGGCCATGCAACAGACCATTGATCAAGTCTTAACCCCTGAATCCATGCAACTTGGCCTGTCTATCTTTGAAGAAGAGATGCAACTGGAGGCCAGTGGAATGGCTGATCCTGACAGGACACGTATATTGGAATTGGAAGAATACAGGAAAGATGGATCCACGGTCTGGGTTGAGGTCAACCTCTCTTTTTTGCGCGATAAGGACCGCAAGCCTGTCGGGATTCTCATCGTAACCAGAGATATCTCAGAGCGCAAGCGGGCGGAGGGCAGGCTCGTCGAGAGCGAAGATCGTTTCAACCGCGCCATTACCGGGACCGGCGCCGGCCTGTGGGATTGGGATATGGTGAAGAATACCGTGTTCTTTTCCCGCCAATGGAAAAGCATGCTGGGCTACGCAGACCATGAAGTAGAAAATGACTTTTCGGGTTGGAAAAACCTCTGGCATCCGGAAGATGCCGCTCGGATCGAAAAGGCCGTCAACGACTATATCGAGGCGAGAACGACCGTTTACGAAGTCGAGCATCGTCTGCGGCACAAGGACGGCAGTTGGCATTGGATACTCACGCGCGGCGACATCGAAAGAGACGCAGCGGGAAAACCGTTCCGCTGGACGGGAACCAATATCGACATCACCGAGCGCAAACAGGTTGAGAAGGAGCAGGAGAAATTAAAGGAGCAGTTAAACCAGGCGCAGAAGATTGAGGCCATCGGCCAGCTTGCTGGCGGTGTTGCCCACGATTTCAACAACATGCTGAACATTATTCTCGGCTATTCACAGCTTGCACTGATAAAGATCGAGCCATCCAGCCCGCTTAAAGCTGACCTTCAGGAAATCATTAATGCAACACAGCGCTCTACAGAACTTGTTCGACAGCTTCTGGCTTTCGCACGGAAACAAACCATCTCCCCGAAAGTGCTTGACTTGAACGATATTGTAGCGGGCATGCTCAATATGCTGCAAAGACTAATCGGAGAGGATATCGACCTGCTCTGGATGCCCGCCGCAAACCTTTGGCAGGTGAAGATAGATCCCGCACAGGTTGATCAGATTCTGGCCAACCTTGCGGTTAATGCCCGCGATTCAATTTCAGGAGTCGGCAAAATTACAATCGAGACTGGCAATATGGAGTTAGATGAGGTATATTGCTCTCAATACACCGACTTCGTTCCTGGGCAGTACATACTTCTGGCGGTCAGCGACAATGGCTGCGGCATGGATGAAGATACCTGTAAACAGATCTTTGAGCCTTTTTTTACCACCAAGGAGATTGGAAAGGGTACCGGCATGGGTCTTGCCACGGTGTACGGGATTGTTAAGCAGAACAACGGATTCATCAATGTGTACAGTGAGCCTGGAAAAGGCACAACTTTCAAGATATACCTGCCCCGGTTCGAGGAAGAGGGAACAACTATCGCAGAACCCCGCACACATGCCAAGTCTCCGACCGGCACAGAGACGGTTCTGCTTGTCGAGGACAACGAAGCGCTTTTGAAAATGAGCAAAATGATGCTTGAAGAATTAGGATACAAAGTGCTGGCTGCGGACAGTCCGAACGAGGCCATTAAACTGACCGAACAATACGAGGGCGATATAAACCTGGTATTGACCGACGTGGTGATGCCGGAGATGAGCGGCCGAGATCTACAGAAACGTCTAAGTGCCCTGAGGACAGATATCAAATATCTGTTCATGTCCGGCTATACCTCAAATGTTATAGCCCATCGCGGCATCCTCGACGAAGGCGTTAACTTCCTAGAGAAGCCTTTTCATATGGAGGTACTTGCCACGAAGGTCAGGGAAACTCTGGAACAACAATAACCGTATACGTTGAGTCCGGTTTGAGGGTCCGATAACGTAGTTAATGTTCCGGCTTTGGATTTCGGGAGCAACTTACTCGATTACTGCCAAATAAATTTTCCAACGTCAATAATATCAAGGCTTACAAATGGTTATGTTCAGTAATTACCGCACATCGATTGTGTTAATAAGTAGGTGGATACAGCGATTTCGATGATTTTGCGATCTTGAAAATTATTTGAAATATAAAATCCTGAATGTTTTTCAAAAGAATTTCATATTGGCAAAAGCAGATTAACGAAATGTCTACTTTTTACCCTCCCCGTGTGACGGGGAGATAGATATAACTGTACAGATTTCAATCGGCGGTCACTTACCCCCCCCTTCTTTCATATCCCCTCATACGCCCTATTTAGAACAATAATTGATAGGGGGAAAGGTAGAGCGTAGTTCCTGTAATGAAAAACTCCTCTCCACAGGCAGGTTTCACGGAAACGGGAAGAAGGGACAGTTGGTGAGAAGGTTGTCAGGCAGGCGGCAGATTGTTCAACTCGGGAAGTCGGGGAACAAGCCCGGAATCTTGATTGACACATGGAGAACAGGTTGTAATATCTCAAGGCTTCCATAAATATACCGAAAGACCTTGGAGCAATCCTGGGTATTTTATTGTATGGAGAATTTACAAAAGTGGCAAAGGAGTGGCAAAAAATGACTATGCAAAGAAAAAGGGCTTAACCATGACTTGGCTAACCCCTTGATTTACTTGGTGGAGCTGAGGGGGATCGAACCCCTGGCCTCATGACTGCCAGTCATGCGCTCTCCCAGCTGAGCTACAGCCCCGATTTATATCCGGCCAAGTAACAAAACGGAATGAAAGTGTCAACATCAAATTTTGACAATTCCAAGTTAACTTGTTGACAAAATCCCGAACAAAAAATAATATCCGGTACCTCAAATCAGGGCAATACCCTATTATCCTATTCAGGGATTGGGAAAAAGACCCTCGTCTTTAGGTGAAGAGTTCAATACGGGTTTTGCCAGAAAAGGTTTCAAGGGGTCAAGTGTTGGAAGAAATGCTGTTCACATGGACAATGGAATCCTTGAACCGAAACAGCGAGCGCATTCCTCGCTGCTTGCAGCGGGGTTAGCGAGCAAATTAAAAATAGACACTATTCCCTACGGTCGAAGATTCCCCGTAGTTTGCTGCGTGGAGCTTCAATCCTCGGCCTCTAAAACTACCGGCTTCAGCAGGTAGGAAATATATTTGCCTGTAATAAAAGGTAATATTTATGATAAGAAGTTCAGATACAATACGGACGGCGTCAGGCTATAGCCGTAAAAAGGCAGGTGCGGATTCATTCAAGGAATTTGATGCATCACAGTTATATTGCCCGAGGTGCAAAAGGGCGGTTCCTGTGAGAAAACGCCTTCTCCTTGTGCTTTCCGAGGGTGATAAGTATGAATATTTGTGCGCGTTCTGTTCCGAATCGGTCGGGACAAAGATTGATAAGAACACAAAACCCTCAACTATAATTCGGTAAATTATGAACAGCCGTGGCCAATTCCCACGGGGTAAAAAGGAATAAAGGAAAAATTTATGCTTGATTTTATGCGGAAACAGGCCGGCTCATGGTTGATAAAAGGGTTGTTGGCCATCATTGTTATTGTATTTGTATTCTGGGGAGTCGGAAGCTTCCGTTCACGCCAGGCAAACAGGGTCGCTCTTGTAAACGGAGAGGTTATTACAGCCCGTGAATACCAGGAGGCGTACAACAACCTTGTTGCGCAGTTGCGCTCAAGAATGGGAAACAACTTTGATGAAGAGACGCTGAAAACTCTCAATTTGAAGAAAAAAGCACTGGATAGTCTGATCGACAGGAGAATTCTTGCCGGCGAAGCGGCGAAGATGAAATTTAATGTTACCGATGAAGATCTTTCCCGTACAATAGGAAATATAAAGGCGTTTCAGACGGACGGTGTTTTCAGCAAGAAAACATATGAAAGTGTTTTAAGCCGCAATCATATGACTCCTGAAGAATTCGAGGCTTCAGTCAGGGAATCACTCATGATTGAAAGAATCGGCTCTTTCATGACAGGCAATGTTAAAGTATCCGAAAATGAAGCCCTGGAATGGTTCAAGTGGAAAGAAGGATCAGTTAATGTTGACTTTGTTCACTTTGACCCTGAAAAATACAAAAATTTTAATCCTTCGCAGGAAGAGATAAAAGCTTTTTTTGACAAGAAGAAGGATAATTATAAAACCGAGGAAAAAGTAAAAGTCAACTACCTGTTGTTAGATTATAACGCCTATGCGGCAAAAGTAAAGGTGGAAGATAAGGATGTGAAAGAATTTTACGAAAACAATATGGATAAATTCAGGCGTCCGAAAACGGTTGAAGCAAGCCATATCCTTTTCAAGATCGATGAGGGTGCAGGCCCGGCGGTGATCGAGGATGCGAGGAAAAAAGCAGATAATGTGTTAAAAATGATAAGAGAAGGGCAGCCTTTCGGAGAGCTTGCGAAAAAATATTCGGATTGTCCCAGCAAGTCGGCGGGCGGGAATCTTGGAGCATTTGAAAAGAAGGATATGGTTGAGCCTTTTGCCGGTAAATCTTTTTCGATGAAAGCGGGTGAAATAAGCGAGCCTGTGCTGACAAAGTTCGGTTGGCATATCATTAAAGTTGATAAGATAAACGAAGAAAAAATATTCACTCTTGAAGATACAAGGAATGTAATAAGAAAAAAGCTTGCCGACGACAAGGCAAAGAAAATTGCATACAGTGAAGCTGAAGCCGTTTATGATACAGCCGTTTCAATCAATGATCTTGCAAAGGCATCTGAAAAGCACGGGCTTAAAATTAAGACAACGGATTTTTTTTCAAGAAGTGATGCAACCCGGGTAACCGGCACCGACATTCCTGCTCTTATGACATCCGGGGCTTTCGAGCTGTCCGAGAAAGAAATCAGCGAGGTAAGGGATGTCGGCAACAGCTGCTGTATTATAGAAGTCGCGGAAAAGATTCCGCCGAAAACGCCCGATATCAAGGATGTGAGCGATGCCGTAAGAGCGGATCTTGTCAGGGAAAAACAGGATGAAAAAGCCGGAAAGGAGGCCGAAACTCTCCTTGCTGCTCTAAAAAAGGAGGGGGACATGCTGAAAGAGAGTATCCGGTACGGATTATCTCCGGATGAAACCGGCTTTTTCAAAAGAAATGAAAATATGGGGAAAATAGGATACGAGCCGGAGCTTGCAGGTGTCGCTTTCAAGCTTTCAAAGAATAAGCCTTTTTCCGAAAAACCGGTCAAGGGGAAAAAAGGCTATTACCTGCTTAAGTTTAAGGAAAGAAAGGATCCGGATACTGAGATCTTTAAGAAGGAAAAGGAAAGCATTATAAAGGCTCTGCTTGAACAGAAAAAGCAGAAAACTTTTGAAGCGTGGCTTGCAGTGGTAAAAAGCAGCAGTAAAATTTTGATTGAACAGGAATTTCAAGAATAAGCATCTGTTCAAAAATAATCATAAAATTTTAAAAAGCCGTGACCGGCATAAGGAGCCGTAACAAGATGGCCGGAAATTTAAAGGTTATTTTTTAACGGCCCCTAACAGGAGGCGTTGGGATAACATTGTACGGAAAAAGGTGATTCCATGAGTACAAGTGATGAAAACAAATACGAACGTCATGCAAAGAAATGTCCTGAATGCATGACCTATATTCCTGTTGATGCAAATGTCTGTCCCGTGTGCAAAAAGCGGGTCGGCAAAGCCACTGAATCGGGTATGGCCAGGAAGGCAACCGACTGGATGTCGTATATAATGTTGATTATATCATGGGCTGCTCTTGCCGTTTATATCTGGTGGGCTTTTTTAAGGTAGTAATTCCGTTTAAAAACGGTAACAATACGAGTCGAGAGAGTATTTTCCCAGTATTCCCGTATCTATCAAATCGAGAAAACGGGAAGGGCGGTTTAAGATCATTCCCGTGCTTCTGTCATAAACATCTTTCGGATATGTGAAATACAGGTTCCTTCTTGCCCTTGTCGCCGCCACATACATGAGCCTGAGTTCTTCCGCAAGTTCTTCGGGGTTGTTTATGGAGTGTGATGACGGGAATCTCCCGTCGAGAGCCCATATAACAAATACTGTGTGCCATTCAAGTCCCTTTGCGGAATGGATGGTTGAAAGAACGAGGCGGTCATCACCGCCGGCATTATCCGACAATGAATCGTCAATGCTCGTGTTAGGCGGTTCAAGCGCCATATCGGTAAGGAACTCTGTCAGGCTGTTATATCTTTCCATGATTGACAGAAGATGCTCAAGATCTTTCTCCCTTTTGGGGTAGTCGTCAAACTGTTCCCTCAAAACAGGCAAATAATAGTCAACTACAGCTTCTCCGATTTCCTGGACAGACATGATACCGGGATCAATTTTACTGAAAAGCTCTTTCAGCCGGCTTAAATGCGCGGAAGCGGATTTTTGTATTTTAGCCGTCATAATACCGGAATATCCGGAATTTTCCTCTAATATTGCCTCGAAGATGTTTTTAGCGGTTTGCTGACCAATTTTATCCACAAGAAGAAGTAATCGCTGCCAGCTCAATCTGTCTTTCGAATTTATAAGAACTTTCAGATGGGCGAGAATATCCTTTATATGCGAGGATTCCGTGAATTTAAAGCCCCCGACTTTTTTGAAAGGAATCCTGTTTCGTGTAAGCTCGATTTCGAGATCAAAGGAATGATATCCGGCTCTGAAAAGAACTGCTATCTCATTCAGCGATACATCATTCCGGACCAGGTCCTGTATTTTTTCCACTATGAATGCTGACTGTCTGTTTTCATTTGAAGCCCGGACCAGGAGAGGCTTTGTCCCGCCGGTCCTTCTTGTAAAAAGGATTTTTGAATATTTTTCCGGCGCTCTTTCAATGATTATATTGGTCAGGTCGAGTATAGGCTGGTCGCTCCTGTAATTTTCTTCAAGAGCAATGATTCGGGTGCCGGGAAACAACTCGGGAAATTTCATTATGTTCTTGAAATTTGCGCCTCTGAATGCATAGATGCTCTGGGAATCGTCGCCTACCGCCATTATATTTTTTATCCTGCCTGCGAGAAGAGATACTATGTCAGCCTGGATTTTGTTGGTGTCCTGGTATTCGTCAACCATTATATGTTCGAAAGAGGAAGATAGAGAATCCTGTAAATCCGGATGTTCTTCCATAAGTGTTTTTAAATAAACCAGCAGATCATCGTAATCAAGGTATGAATGTTCCCGCTTGCGTTTTTCATATGCATTATGTATTGCGGTGATAGTTCCCCTCTCTTCTGAAAAATGCGGGTAATCGTCAAATACAACATCTTCAACTGTCAGGACCTTGTTTACGGCTTTGCTGAAGATATTTGCGAGTGTCTGCTTTCTGGGAAATGATACCTGTTTCGGGGAATTCAGCTTCTCTTTTCTTATGATACCGATGAGCGCTTCCGAATCGTCGCGGTCCAGGATGTTAAAACCGGTATCAAGCCCAATGCGGTGATGATATCTTCGGAGAATGTAATTTGCAAACGAATGAAAAGTTCCTCCGGAAACTCTTTCGCACCTGTTGTCAAGAAGACCTGTCGCCCGTTTCAGCATCTCCTGGGATGCCTTGCGCGTGAAGGTAAGAAGCAGAATAGAGGAAGGAGCTGTTCCTTCTTCAACAAGACGCGCAACCCGGTATGTCAGGGTTCGTGTTTTTCCGCTGCCTGCTCCGGCTATAACGAGAAGAGGCCCTTTCGTATGTATTACCGCCTCATACTGTGAAGGATTAAGCTCTTTTTCGTATTCTATTTGAAATTTATGCTTCATCTGATCTTTCTTTCACGGGTAATTTTTTAATTGCAGTTTCCCGGTAAAACTATTTGTAAAGCCGCTCTGGTTGCCTGTTGAGATGATTATGCTCCGTCGAAAAAAACATCCCGCCTGATTTGATTTTCTTTCACAAGAAATATTCTTTGTCAACAGATGTTCTTATATCGCAGAATTTGTTGACTTTTATTAAAGCATATAATAATAGTAATATCGAAAAAGGAAAGTCGCAGGAAAAATCCTGAAAATAATCAAAGGAGAGAAAAGATGAAGAAAGCAAAAAAGCAGGTAAAGCCGGTTAAAAAAGTTGCTGCCAAAGCCACGAAGGCGGTCGTTTTAAAGAAAAAGATTGCTGTCAAAGGAAAAGCAACAAAAAAAATAAAAGCCAAACCGGTTAAAGCGGCAAAATCTAAAACCACAGCCGTAAAAAAAGCTCCTGCAAGCCAGGCGACCATTCTGGGATCAGTGCTGGGCGCCATTAAAAAAAGTAAAAACGGAGTTGCAATAGGCAAGATCAAGGAGAAAACCGGTCTGGAGCAGAGGCAGTTGAGCAATGCTCTTTATAAGCTTTCCAGAAACGGGAAGATTAAAGCGAAAGAGCGAGGGATTTACGTCGCAAAATAATCAGGGTGGTTTTTAACCTTTCCGGTTCTTGCGGGTTTTTCCGCTTTTGGGAAGAGAATACACTTATCCCGTTTATCGGAGTTAAGTTAAGGGAAAAGTATTTGTATTCTCTTCCTTATGTGTTGAGCCGAAACAGCGAGCGCATTCCTCGCTGCTTGCAGCGGGGTTAGCGAGCAAATTAAAAATAGACGCTATTCCCGATGGTCGAAGATTCCCCGTATCTTGCTTCGGGGGGCTTCAATTATTACAAATGCACAGTAATTATAACGCTAATTTCTGCGTAATAGTGTTGGAGTGTTTTCTCAATATACAGGTATAAGTCGGCGGCGTTTCGTTTTTATAACAGTTTGCTGACGCATGAAAATAATCCTTTCAGTATTGCCATAAGCCATTTTCTGCTTTATTCTATCCATAAAATCCTGACGGTATCGTAAAAATCGTTCTCAAAAAAAGAGCACGGAGGACACAAAGAAAAACCTGAATGTTTTCAACAGGCCTTTCTTTGTGACTTTATGCCTTTGTGGCGAAGAATCGGCTTTTTACGAGTCCATCAAAAAACGGATTCAAAATAATATTTTATCGGCAAATAATCGCCGTAAACAAAGTCCAGGGGTTCAGATAATGTTAAAACGGTACATTAAGAAATATATTTCGAAACCGCCGCTCCGTGCTTTAATTATCAGCTTATTCTTTTTCTCTTTCTGGTATTTAACCGCCGGTTATGCTTTTGCAGAAAAACAGATAAGTTATGCCCCGTGGCCTCATGAAGAGAGCGACATCAGCCCCGATCCTTCGGTCATTTACGGGCGTCTTGCGAACGGGTTCAGGTATGTTCTTATGAAAAACCATGAGCCGAAGGACAGGGTTAATATACGTCTTGATGTTCAGGCCGGGTCGATACAGGAAGAAGACGGGGAAGAGGGTCTGGCGCACTACCTTGAGCATATCCTTTTCTGCGGTTCCACGCACTTTAAACCGGGAGAGCTTGTTAAATATTTTCAAGACATGGGAATGCAGTTCGGGCCCGACGCCAACGCCCATACCGGGTTCTATGAAACCGTCTATGATATTCTCCTGCCCGACGGGAAGAAAGAGAGCCTTGAAAAAGGTCTGCTCATTGTAGAAGATTTTGCAAAAGGAGCTCTTCTGCCTGATTCCGAGGTTGAAAGAGAACGTAAAGTAATCCTGGCGGAGAAGAGAGCAAGGGATTCACCAAACTACCGCACATTAGTTTCGGCCATGAAGTTCAAATTTCCGGATGCCGCGGTTTCAAAAAGATTTCCGATCGGCGAGACGGAAGTTATTGAAAAAATGACAAGTCAGAAATTGAGAGATTTTTATCAAGCCTGGTACAGGCCTGAAAATATTGTTCTTATTATTGTAGGTGATTTTGATTCAAAAACCGCAATCTCACTTATCGTGGAAAAATTCCCGGCATTCTCTCCCGGGTCGCCTGCAAAGCCGGAACCTCCGTTCGGCGATATAAGCCACAATGGAATCAAACCATTTTATCACTACGAGAAAGAGGAGGGAAGCACTTCGGTAGGAATTGAAACAGTAAATAAGGCTGAAAGGGTGGCCGAGACTTCGGAAAGAAGGAAAGAGCGCTTTATTGGAGATATCGCAGACAGAATTGTCCAGAACAGGCTTGATGGTATGGTCAGAAAAAAGAAGGCCCCTTTCACATCGGCATCCATTTCTTCCGGCATTTATCTGCAAAGGATCCGATATGCCGGTATTTCTGCCGATTGCAGCCCGGAAAACTGGGAAAAATCGATTTCAATTGTTGAACAGACATTAAGAAGCGCCCTTGAACACGGTTTTACCCGCCGGGAGTTTGAAAGAGTTAAAAAAGATTTTACAGCAATGCTGGATAATGCCGTTAAACAGGAATCGACACGCGACAGCAAGGTGCTTGCCAATGAGATAGTATGGCATATAAACAACCACAAAGTATTTCAGTCTCCGTTACAGGAAAAAGAATTCTATTCAGGTGTATTAAGCTCACTCTCTTTGAATGACCTGCACGATTCTTTTAAAAACACATGGGATACGGATCACAGGATTGTTATTCTCACCGGCAATGCCGACCTGAAAGGAGAGATGAAGCCCGAAGACCGTATCGTTGCAGCTTACCGGAAAAGCTTGTCGGTGGAGATTCCAAAGTCTTCGGAGCAGAGAACCGCTGTATTTCCTTACCTGCCGGAGCCGGCCGGTAAAGGAAAAATCATGAAAAAAACAATTATTCCTGACCCCGGCATAGTGCAGATCGATTTTGAAAACGGAGTCCGGCTTAATCTTAAAAAGACCGATTATGAAGCAAATGAGATCAGGGCGAATATTTTGTTCGGATTCGGAAGCTCGGCGGAGCCTCCCGGACTGGAAGGCATTTCGGACCTTTCAGCAGCGGTAATAAACGAAAGCGGCCTTGGCGGGCTCGACAGGGATGAAATGGAAGAAGCCCTTGCCGGAAAAAGCACGAAGGTCTCTTTTGTGGCTGAAGATGGGCGCTTTCTGCTTAAGGGCATATCGGTCACTGATGAAACGCAACTTCTTTTCAGCCTTTTTTATGCGCATATAATGGATCCGGGATACAGGGAAGAATCGTATCTTCTTTCAATGGAACGGTTAAGCCAGACATATCTGGAGCTTTCACGGTCAATAGACGGAGCCATGCATCTTTCAGGCGAACGCTTTCTTGCGGGCGGGGACACCCGTTTCGGATTTCCGTCTCCTGAAAAGCTGAAAAAATTATCACTGAATGATGTCAGGGCCTGGATAGACCCGTCTTTAAAGAATGATCCGCTGGAAATTTCGGTAGTCGGGGATTTTAATGAAGAGAGTGTGATAGAATTTGTTTCCTTATACTTCGGAAGTCTTCCGGAAAGACCAAGAGGATTTGAACGGAAAAGACCTGATCTTCCTAAATTTTCCCTTGCAGGATTTCTCAATATAAACGTTGAAACCGAAATAGGAAAAGCACATGTAGTTGTTGCATATCCGACTGAGGATATATGGAATATACAAAGAACACGCCGTTTTAATATTCTCGCCGAAATTGTTTCAGAAAAAATGAGGGAAGAGATAAGGGAAAAAATGGGAGCGGCCTACTCGTATTCCGCCTACAATAATCCAAGCAGGGCATATCCCGGTTACGGTATTTTCTATGCACAGGCCGCTGTTAATCCGGATGAAGTTTTGATCGTGGAAGAGAAGATTAAAAAAATAGTTTCGGAAACAGCAGGAAAAGGTGTTGTTATGGAGGATCTCAAAAGGTCGGCGGATCCCATATTGACAATGATAAAAGATATGCTTAGAAGCAATAAGTACTGGCTTAACAATGTCCTGACCGAATCGGTCCGTTATCCCGCTCAGATTGAATGGTCCAGAACTATTATAAAAGACTATGAATCGGTAACAGCGGACGAACTGTCAGAGCTTGCCGCGAAATATCTTGATAACGGGAAGGCTGCAACTATTATAATAAAGCCTGCCGAAATAAAAAAAAAGAGGCAATAATAATGGATCATCTCCAGATTAGTTGATAATCTGGAGAGGGTTCAAGGAGTCAAGGGTTCGAGAGACACGAAGTGACACGTAGTGAAGCCGAAGCGCTAACCACCAGCGCTCAATGCTTAAAAACTATAAAGAATTAAAGGTTTGGCATAAAGTCTTATCAATTGTGCCTGGCGATTTACAAGATAACGAAAATGTTTCCCAAAATTGAGGATTTTTCTTTGACTTCACAAATGAGAAGAGCGGCTTTATCGATTCCCAGCAATATTGCAGAAGGGTATGTGAGGAAAACAACACCTGAGTATTTACGTTCATTATATATTGCTTACGGCTCAACGTGCGAACCTGATGCTCAGCTGTTATTATCCGGAGATCCGGGCTATCTTGATGGGGAAAGTCTTACAGGACTTTTAAGGGATATTGAGGGGGTGAGAGGATGATGAAAGCTTTAATAAAATCATTGAAAAACAAACACTTGAACCCTTGACCCCTTGAACCGAAAAGCGAGCGCATTCCCCGCTGCTTGCGACGGGGTTAGCGAGCAAATGAAAAACAGATGATATTCCTTACGGTGAAGATTCCCCGACCGCTCCGCGGCGGGGAGCTTCAATCCTGGAATCCTTTCTCCCAACTAATTGGGAGAAGAACTTTATTTTATTGCTCCGCATTTTATTGTCTGGTAATAACGCACCTCATGTTTAAACCCGAAAGGATCCGTATATAATGAAAAAAAACAAGGTTTCCGGAGACCCTCAAAACGGGGTATGGAAATTTTTTGCATCGGTCAAATTAACTGTAACGCTTCTGCTTACCCTGGCTTGTACTTCAATAATCGGGACAGTTATACCCCAGAATGAAAACCCTGCAGCCTATTTTAATGAATACGGTGAATTCTTATATAAAATATTCGGTTTTCTGGATATTTTCGATATGTACCATTCATGGTGGTTCCGTTTTTTGATTCTTTCCCTTACGATAAATATAATTGTTTGTTCGATAGATCGCCTTTCATCAACATGGAAGATAGTGTTTTCAAAAAATATTTCTTTGGATATAGAGAGGTTCCGGAAATCATTCAAGGAGGAATTTTCCGGCAACCGGACTCCGGAAGAGCTTAGCTCTCTTTTCATGCCCGTTGTTTCAAAATCATTCAAACAGACCAGGGTCGAGGAGACGGAAAAGGGATTTGTGATTTTTGCTGAAAAAGGCCGGTGGACAAGGCTTGGTGTTTATGCGGTTCATTTGAGTGTAATCCTGCTTCTTATCGGGGGATTAATAGGCTCGTTTTTCGGATTTGAAGGTTCTGCAAATATTCCCGAAGGGGAGAGCGTCAGGAGCATAATATTGAGAAATACCGGGCGGGAGCAGCCCCTTGATTTTGAAATTAGATGCGATGATTTTAATTTGAGTTTTTATGAATCGGGTGCTCCAAAGGAATATCTCTCAAAACTTACTATTCTTGAAAACGGAAAACCGGTATATAAAAAGGATATAATTGTAAATGATCCTATCCGTTTCAAAGGGATCAATATCTTCCAGTCAAGTTACGGAACCTTGAAACCTAAAGAGATATTCCTTTCTTTTACAAACAGGGAAACCGGGATGATATACAGGCAAAGGGCTTCTGTCGGAGAGGAAATAAACCTCCCCGAAGCCTTTGGAAAATTTGTAATAAAGGAATATTCAGGCGCCTTTGATTTCAGGGGGCATAATCTGGGTGAAGCCTTCATGGGAGTGTTGACTCCTTTAAAGGGAGATCCAGTGGAGGTGGTCCTTCCTGTTCATTTCCCGTCATTCGACAAGATGAGGAAAGATCAATTGATCATATCTGTTGAGGATTCGGAACGAAGGTTTTACACCGGACTGCAGGTAACGAGGGATCCGGGAGTTCCTGTTGTTTATGCCGGATTTATTGTCATGATTTTGGGCTGCTTCATTTCTTTTTTCATGTCTCACAAGAGGCTTTGTGTTGAAGTCGTGAAAAAGGGCGGTAAAACAAGTGTGATGGTTGCCGGGATTACCAATAAAAATAAGTTGGGGATGGAAGTCAGGACACAAAAAATTGCAAAGCTTTTGTCTGCAAAAGCAGACATATTAAAGGGATGAATATAATGGATAGTTCAAATTTATTGTCGATAACCACTTTCATATACGGGTTTGCAGCATTTTTGTACATTGTTGCAGTGGTTTTTAAAAAACCGTTCGCTGGAAGGCTTGGAACATGGACTGCCTTGGCAGGAATTGCCGGAAATATCTCCGGTATCATACTGCGATGGGTTGAATCATATAAAATTGGAATAGGTCATGCCCCTCTTTCCAATTTATACGAATCCCTGATATTTTTTTCATTTGTTATAGTTGCGATATATCTCGTAATTGAAAGAAGTTATCTCAACAGGACAATCGGCGCTTTTACGACCCCGCTTGCCTTTTTGGCAATGGCATATGCTTCCCTCTCCCCCAATATCAGCGACAGAATCCAGCCGCTTGTGCCGGCATTAAAAAGCAACTGGCTTATTGCGCACGTAATCACCTGTTTTATAGGCTATGCTGCTTTTGCAATTGCTTTTGGCTTAAGCATAATGTTTCTTTTCAAGCGGAATTACATGAAAGAAGAAAACCATATTTTAAAATTTTTCCCTGATGTGAAAATTTTAGATGAGATTTCGCATCAGATGATAATGTTCGGCTTTCTGTTCCTTTCGGCAGGGATTATAACCGGAGCAGTATGGGCAAATTCTGCATGGGGCCGTTACTGGGGATGGGATCCCAAGGAAACATGGTCTCTTATTACGTGGTTTGTATATGCGACTCTGCTTCACGCCAGGTTTATGCGGGGGTGGCACGGGAAGCGCCTTGCATATCTTTCCATAATAGGTTTCGCGGCCGTGCTTTTTACATATTTTGGAGTAAATTTGCTTCCAGGGCTTCACAGCTACGGACAGTGATTTTTCCTTGACAAGAATTATCGCACGGAGTAAACAAACCCTATTATTTTTCCATCCATATCTTGGTTATTTTTTTAATTGACAGAACAGACGGCTTTAAACATTTCCCGTTAACGGGGAAAAATATATATGCTTATTGTATGTTGCAGTTTAAGGTTAAATACGATTTGTTCCAGCGATTTCTGTGAATTTATTAACCACAGCTTGACGGAGTATCCATGAGTACACCAGATGATAAAACTAAAGGAGTTTCTGCAGACGCGGGTGGCAAAGATGTCGTAGCTTCGTTTAAGGGAGCTGATGAGAAAGAGCATGATGAAGGCCCCGGCGGGTTTGTTATCCTGTTCTTTATCGTTGGGTTTGTTGCAAGCCTCATAATAGGATGGGTTGTTTTTCCGAAGCTTCTTTACTCCCAGAAACAGCAACCGGTCGATTTTAACCATGCTATGCACGTCGAAACGGTTGATAACGGATGTGAAAGCTGCCACATCTTCCGCGAAGACGGAAGTTATGCCGGGGTGCCCAAGCTTGCGCAATGTGCCGACTGCCATCAGGAAGTACAGGGAGAAAGCCCGGAAGAAAAGATTTTTGTAGAGGAGTATGTTGCAAAAGAAAAGGAAGTCCCGTGGCTTGTTTATTCAAAACAGCCTGACTGTGTTTTCTTTTCCCATACCGTTCATGTCAAGCTGGCAGGAATGGATTGCGCGACATGCCACGGACCGATCGGCGAGTCAACCA
>RPRI01000117.1 GCA_003818505.1 Desulfobacteraceae bacterium
AACTTATATATTGATGTACGTCCCCTATTTCGCGTCCCCTATTTGCCCGCTATTTGCCCCTGATTGTTGCTGGCCGGCGCGACATGCAGTCGCTGTTGCAGCGGCGATTGTTAGACTCATAATGCAACCTGCCTGATCTTTCTGACGGACTCATAAAAAACCGCTAAAGGACCCGAATCCATGCTCTCTTTGACCCTCAAAATCCATCAACAAATCACATTCTTTGCTGTTATTGAGTCCGCATTTCAAAAGTCCCATCAAAATCTTCATTCAACCAGATTTAACTATTAAGCTTGCAAAATATATAAAAACTTATATAATAATCCTGAAACCATGAAAGCATTAAATTTTGTTGGATCAAGCATAGATGATCTTCGGAATTTTCCTGATGAAGCTCGCCGTGCCGCAGGCTTTGAGCTTCGTGCTGTTCAAAACGGTCTTGAACAGACTGACTGGAAACCAATGAACATAATCGCTCCGGGCGTCAAGGAAATCTGCATCCATGTATTTGGCGAATGGCGGGTAATCTATCTCGCAAAGTTACAAGACGCAGTGTATGTGCTTCATGCATTTCAAAAAAAGACTCAAAAAACGAGCCGGAAAGATATTGATTTGGCTCGCAGACGGTACAGGCATATTGGAGGTAACTTATGAACGAACCCATTGTAAAATCTTCCGGAAACGTATTCATTGATCTTGGGTATTCACCTGATGAAGCTGCGATCCTTCAGATACGGGCTGATCTTATGGCTGATATCAGGAAGATCATCAAAGCCAGAAAACTGACCCAGGCAAAGGCTGCCGAAATCCTCGGTATCAGTCAATCCAGAGTTTCTGACCTGGTCAGGGGTAAATGGGAAAGATTTAGCCTCGAAATGCTTATTACCCTGGCAACGAGAGCAGGTATTCATATCTCTCTTAAAAAGGCGGCATAGAGAGACCCTCTCCCAAAGCCGCCTGATATTTTTCTTTTCGCTCTCACGCTTCTCGACTTTTCCTTTACCATCACTTGAACCCTCGAATCCTTGACCACTTGAATCCTTTTTTCTTAACTTATTGACAAATCAAATGCTTTATGGTTTTTTAAATCCGCATTTCAAAAGTCCCATCAAAATTCTCACGCGTCATTGATGACGCTTAATATAAAAAAGAGTATTTCGTTTTACAGTTTTCAGGGGAAAAATTAGGTTTATTCTGAGCTTTCACAAAAGCATGCGCAGGCCATCCGTCAAGCTATAACATGACAAACTTGCGTGGATGGTTGCAGACAAGAGCCGATATTTATTCCAAAATAATGTTGACTTATATTTTGATGAACGTTCACTATTCTCCCTCCGTTGCCTGGATTGCGCCTGATATAGCAGAGTAGCTATTAGGGCATATTGGAAACATTTTAACTTTTAAACCTGATTGATTACAGCAATATCTACGCTTTGTCGGGTCCTGATATATAAGATTGTAAGCTTAATACGTTCCCCCCTACTCTTTTTACGGCAGAACGCATAGGAATTCTGATGTGGGACTGTTGAAATGCGGACTAAAAAACCATATTGTGTGAAGTTTGTCAATGGTTTTTGGGGTCAAAGGGGCAGAGGCACAAAGCCTACTTTGCCTTGCATCAAAACTTAAATTGTGATAGCTGCCTCAACTCTAAGTAATTTCCATCCGGAAAGGGCCCTTTTGGGCGATCAGGGAACACATTGAAAACAAAACACTGGATAATTTTCATCACCCTCGGTTTTATCTGGAGTTCATCTTTCCTCTGGATAAAAATCGGCGTGCAGGAAATAGGCCCAACATCGCTCGTTGCCTTTCGCGTGTTATTCGGCGCGATCACAGCAGGCATCGTCGCAATCTATATGAAATCAGAATGGCCTACGGATATAAAGACCCTTGCCCACTTTGCCATAATCGGACCCACCAGCCTTGCCATTCCCATCTTCCTCATCTCATGGGGCGAGCAGACCATTGATTCAGCCGTGGCTTCAGTGCTGAATGCCACAGTACCGCTCTTTACAATCATCATTTCACACTTATGGCTGCACGACGACAAAATGACCCCTCAAAAAGTGACGGGCCTGCTCATCGGCTTTATCGGCATCCTGATTCTTTTCAGCAAGGACCTGCTCGACAGCAAACACACCCACATAATCGGCCAGCTTGCAGTCGTTCTCGCATCCCTCTTCTATGCGGGCGGCGCGGTTTACACACGCAAGGTCACAGCGCATGTGCAGGGCATGTCACGCAACGCACTTCCCCTGATCACCGCCACCTGCTTCATGTGGATGATCATCCCGATTTCGGATAAACCATTATTGATACCTGCCCTTCCGATCACGTGGGTTGCAGTGTTTTGGCTCGGAGTATTCGGCTCAGGTTTTGCCATGCTCATGTTTTATTATCTCCTGCATGAGATCGGCCCCACGCGCACATCACTCGTCACGTATATCTTTCCGGTCGGAGGGGTAATCCTCGGCGTAATCTTCCTCGGTGAAACTCTTTCATGGCAACTGCTCGCGGGTTCGGTTCTTATCATCGCAAGCCTTTTTGTGGCAAATTACAAACCTAAAACATCATGAGTGACATAATTCTGGATTTATCATTATTATCGGAAGCGCTCTTGCGGAAGGCAATATCGGTTTTTTTTAAAAATCCGTCACATTTGCTTAAAGTAATGAAGATAATTACGGCTGACGGTGAGCAGTTCAGGGCTCCCCTTGAGTTTTAAAACCCCCCGGCCTGTAAGAGATCGACTCACCTTATCTATCTTTGAAACATTCACAATGGAACCACGGTGAATCTGCCAGAAATGATCAGGGTCAAGCTCTTCAGCAAGTTCTTTTATGCTCTTTTTAATCAATGATTCTCCCTCTTTTGTCATAACAAGGGTGTATTTATCTTCAGCCTTAAAATAGAAAACATCATCCACGGGAATCAGACCTGTGTCATCCCTGACCTGGATTCTGATCCAACGCAGATATGCGGCTTTTTCTTTGTCATTGAGTCTTTTTATAACTTGTCCGACTAATTCAGAAATATCTCCGACCGGGGAATCGGAAATTTCAAGTTGCCTCTTTAGACGCGAAATCGTCTGTTCAAGCCTTTCTTTCATTACCGGTTTAACCAGGTAATCCACCGCCTCTTTCTCAAAGGCCTCAACAGCATATTGATCATAGGCAGTGACAAAGACAATCCTGCAGATGTGAGCAATTTTTTCCGCGACATCCATTCCCGAAAGGCCCGGCATCTTGATGTCAAGAAAGGCTATTTGAGGCCGGTTAAGGGAGACAAGCTCAAGAGCTTCATTCCCATTTGCCGCTTCACCGCAAATAACAAGTTCAGGCCAAGCCTCTTTAAGCATGGTCTTCAGATAATTCCTTAATTCTCTTTCATCATCAGCTATAATGGCTTTATGCATGGTTTTTCGGTACCTCTATGATCGCCCTTAATCCTGAAGGTTTGTTTTCTTCCAATATAAGGCGTCCCATTTCTCCATAAAGCAGATTCAGACGTTCTTTTACGTTTGAAATCCCGACCCCTGAATCATAATAGGGAGAGAATTGAATCCCGGTGTCCGTGACCTCGAGCCTTATAATGTCTCGATCTTCAGTCACACGGATCAATATTTCTCCTCCTTCTATTTTGGGCTCCAGGCCGTGTTTTACGGAATTTTCCACAAGGGGCTGAAGGAGCATCGGCGGAAAGGGATGCTCTTTGAGGTCGCCGGGCAATTCGATCTTGTAGCGTAACCTGTCGCTCATCCTGACTTCGAGAATATTGAGATAGGATTTAATCAGTTCGATTTCTTCGCCGATGGTTATCAGATCCCGGCGGGTCCTTGATAGGGATGTGCGAAGATAATTGATGAGATCTTTAAGCATGGCCTTACTCTTGGCTTTATCGGTATCAATCAGGCTGAAGATATTAGAAAGGGTGTTAAACAGAAAATGAGGTTCTATCTGGGCCTGAAGAAGCTTCAGGTTTGCTTCCAGGACTCCTTTTTCGATAGAGAGTCTTTTTAATCTTTCTTCTTCGGCTTCTTTTTTACTTTTTTTAAGGGATTCTCTTAATAAAAAAAAGTAACTGATAACTGCGCATATTGTGAATCCTAAAAAACCTGTTCGAACAAAATAGTCATCTGATATTGGAATATGGAAAGAAAAATACTCAGCTAAAATAAATGTCCCGGCATTCCACCCGATAGCAACTCCGGTCACGATTCCCAAAAAAGATATTAAAATAAGAACTGTCAGGTTTTTTGGTTTTATGATCCAGTGGAGAAAAAGAATTGAGCCGCATGTCAGGAGCCCTATACATTGAGATATTATAAAACTCGCTATAAATGGCCCTTTAATTTTATTGACCGTGAGGAAAATGGCCACAAACGTAGATATGACAGAAGTAAGCAACAGATCTTTGAGAACGACGTTTCTGTTAACATCCAGTGATTTTATCTGCATTTTTTCTCCGATTACGCCTTTTTACCACACCTTAAATAACCCGGCTAAAAGGTATATTCAATACCTGCCATCACCTGGGATTTTACAAGGCTTCCAAATTCACTGTCACCTCTTCCGCTGTTTATGGTTATTACAGAGAAAAGTTCAAGATGATCTCCGAGAGAATACCCCCCGATTGCAATGAATTGAAAGGAACTGTCATCCAAATTATGAGTCAACCGAAATGTAAAATCAAGGGTATCTTGTATATCATTATGATTGTACTGCAATAATGAATAGTTTTTCCTTAAAAATCTGTGGCCTGTGTTGAAAGTCTCGGAAAGTATCAGCCTGGATAATCCTGATAATTGGCTTCCTGACGAAAACGCCTCAGCAGCTCTGCGCCTTAACCCGTAATAGTTTTCCGCCTCGGAATCACTGTAACCGCTGCCGTTATAAACATATTCAAGAGTTAATGTTCCGCCGCTTAAAAAAGTGTAAGATCCCCCGGCAAGTAATACCGGCTTTAGATCCGAATCCTCAGAATGAATCCTTTTCATAGAGGCCCCGAAAGGCGACCCGTCTTCTACAGGGTAAAGAGCCCTGCTGCTTTTTGCAACAGACCCTTCTCCGTAAATAATAAAGGCGTCGGAGACAGTCGATCCGCCGAACATCCCTAATTTTTCTGTGGAATCTTCACGGTGTGAAAGGATTATCGACCCGTAATTTTCCCTTCCGGTATAATCAACTTTCAAGGCAAAGCTTTTTGAAAATGAAACAGGGCTGTCGGTAATATTGCGGCCTTCATCAGTGTTGGTGATAAGTGAAACGGTCCATGAACTCTCAGGAATTATCACCAGCCTGGCGAAGTCCATGCCCGGAACTTCTCTTTTTGGATTATTCCGGCCGTTGTCCGTAAAAAAAGGGTTTGAGGGAGAAAAAAGATACGAAGGCCCCCACTGAAGGTTTTCCCTGCCATATGAAAAAAAGATATTTTCCGAAACTTTTAGTCTCGCCAGCCATTCGTTGATGAACCAGTCATCGCGACTTTTCGAATTTCCATCCATTGCGCCGATTTCCCAGATTTTTTTTTCGAACAGCATCCTGGGCTTTGCGCTTAATGTTAAAAACTCCAAGTTTAAACGCAAATCAGGTCTCACCTCAAGGTCGGCCTCATAGCTTTGCAACTTTAGGAAATTATTACCAGGATTCTGGGTGGAGGTCGCCGGAGACAAATATGATCCATATGTTAACAGCCTTAGCTCATAGGAAAATTTTTCTTTTATAATCCCCTGAATCGCTATCGGGAGGTCGCCGTCTCCTATCGCTTCAGCCTCTTTTTTTGATGTATTGGTATCTTCAGCCCCTAAAGGTGCAGGACTCTTAATAAGGCAAATCAGCAGAAGAGAAAAAAATATCAAAATCAATTTTTTCATATATCTAATTCCTGCTGAGAAAATATTACTTTAGCAAAAGGTTCAGATTAAAAGTTGAATCAGGGACTTTCTTAACAAGCGCTTTCTTGTACAACATGGTTGTCACATCATTTTTCATAACCGCATTTGTAATTGTCATCTTTGATATGAAGCTCCGGGGTTTGCCGTTAAGAGAGATGGTGTTTCCATACTCAAAGACCGCTGTCTTAAACATCTTGCCAGAGACCGTAAAAAATTCGGCCTTTACTCCCACCATTCTTGCCTTTGATATCCAGTATTTGATACGGTCATAAGTGACTTTTTTATCATTTGCGCCCAAATCAAAAAGATAACATGGCTCACCATTTACAATCTCTTCAGACGCTTCAACAACCTGATAGTCGCCCGCGTAATTTGTGGAGGCTATGTCTCCGTTTGAAGCGCCGCCCATAAGTTTCTGGCGGGGTGAAATGGGAACCGCCTTCGAAAGTCCGGGTTTTACAAACCACATGTTGCGATCGATCATTAAAATTTTCTGGCCTTTTACATTGGAGGGAGCAATGAACTCAGCCAGGGAATTAAAATCCCGGGCCGTTACCTTGATTGTTCTTTCCTGCTGCCGGCCTTCTTCAACAGATGACATTTCTATTTCCCATTCCACTCCTTCAACATTCCCCCTTGCCTGGTCCGATTTTTCAAGTATCTCCTTAGAGCTTGGAGCGGCTGAAAATCCGGGAGCTGAAAAAACAGAAAGAGACAGAATTGTTACAAAGCATATTAAATAAGGATTTAATTTTTTATTTCTCATAATATTCTCCTAAAACATATTTTTTCATACATGCCCCAGGGCATCCACAACGTTCTGTTTTGCGGCCCGTCTTGCCGGTAATATGGCTGCAGCAAGTGAAAGAAAAATCAGGAAAATCATCAGTACAGCCATTGATTGAGGGACCAGATTCACGATCAAAGGAATAGGGGTTGAGACCCCCGGTGGCGTGTAGGTAGGAGAAATACCCCGGATAATGGCCCATACAGATAAATGCAGCGCCATTCCTATGAGGCTTCCGAGAAATCCTAAAAGTCCCCCTTCTATGGCAAAAAGCAAAGATACTCCTTTCCTTTTAAGACCCAAAGCCCTCAGAGTTCCTATTTCTCTGGTTCTTTCGAGAACCGCCATACTCATTGTGTTAACAGTGCTCATTACAACTATGACAAGCACAATTGAAAATAAAAACAGAAAAATCATGTCAAACATGCCTCTGACCTTGGAATAAAACAGAGACAATTCATTCCAGGTCTTGATTTCACAGGCGATGCCCTGCCCGGCCAATTTACCGAGGATGCGACTGCGCATCGTCTCGGTCTTTTTCCAGTCATTAAGCAGAATAACTATTCTCTCAGCCATTTGTGTGTCATAGAGACTCTGTGCAAAATCATAATTATAGCGCATGAATTTGTCGTTTGTTGCATCTGACCCTGAGTCATAAACCCCTGAGACCTGAATGTCCATGGCATTCATCTGCCCGCTTAAAGTGCTTACCATAACCACACCGTCTTTACCGGGCTCTAGATTCAGGTGTTTCGCCAAATCCTGCGCCATTTCAATACCATATTTTTTCTTGTCATTTAACCCTTCCCCTGTGATGGGCCTGAAAGAAGCCCATGCGCCTTTAATTGTTCTGTCATCTTTTGAGACCACGCCCTGGGCGAGAAAGATGGTTGAAATATTTCCGTTTGAAACAATGCCGGTAAGATGAATCTGAGGTGTGGCGAGGACGACATCTTTTTCTTCGGTCACTATTTCAGTTATTTTTTTTACTTCTTCCTTTGAAAACATATAGCGTTCAGGATCAAGCTTGCCCTTTTGAAGCCAGCCGGCTTTATAGACTATCAGATGTCCCAGCCCCTCGCCCCGGATGGCTGATTCCCTGAGTCCGAAATAAGTGTTATCCGTATAGCCCCTGAAGAGACTCACAGCAGCAAAGCCCACCCCGATGGCAACCAGGGTGACAAATGATCTCCGTTTATTCCTGAGTATGTTGCGAATTGCCATTTTAATCCAATTTTTCATTATTTTGAGCCTCCGTTTACGATTTTGCCGTCCTCAAGGCGCACCAGTCGTTTCACCTGATCAAGAAGACGCTGATCATGGGTTGAAAAAATAAAAGTGGTGGCTTCTTTTTCATTCAATTCCCTCATAAGTGCGATTATCATCCTGGCGGTCTCTGAATCGAGATTGGCTGTAGGTTCATCGGCAATCACAAGGGAGGGATCAGTCACAAGCGCTCTTGCTATGGCCACCCGTTGTTGTTGCCCTCCGGACATTTTAGCCGGCCTTTGAGTCATGGTTTCACCAAGCCCCACTTCAATTAAACGCTTTAAAGCCCTGGTTTTGGCTTCACCTCCGGAAATCCCCATGATTTGAAGCGGCAGCATCACATTTTCAAGAGCCGACAGAACAGGGATCAGGTTGAACCCCTGAAAAATAAACCCGATGGTTTCATTTCTAAGTTCGCTTCTCTCGTTATCCGACAGGGAGTGTATTTTTTTCCCTGAAATGGCTGTTTCACCTTCTGTTGGATCATCAATCGCGCCCATGAGGTTTAAAAGAGTGGTTTTGCCCGATCCCGAAGGACCCCAAACCGCGATAAACTCTCCCTTGTCGATTTGAAGGTTAATTCCTTTCAGGGCGTGCACTACTGTTTCTCCCAGAAAATAGTCTTTCTTTATATTTTCCATTTCAATTAATGCCATATGCTTGATCTTCCTCCTATAAATTATCGGCCATAGTTTTATACTTCTGCGTTTTAATCTTGTCTCCATCTTCTTTGTACAATTCGGAGAGGTTTTTATACACAGTGCTTTTCAATGATGCCGGAAGTTTTATGATTTTTTTAACCATGGCGTCCAAATCCCCTTGCTGACTTTTTTCTTCACCCCAGGTTGCTGATATGAAAAAAAACAGGACCAGATATATTCCAAAAAAAACTTTTAAGCATGTGTTCATGTTTTCCTCCTATTATTTTTTTGATGATTCTAAGAAAATAACCGGCCATAGAGTAGCCTCAGGTGATAAAGAGGTAAAAAAACGCGCTGAAGTGGATATTAGAGGAATAGAAAGGAGTATTAATTCTTTTCCTGCAATCTCAAACTACGGAGGATATCCCCACCGTATCATTCAGACCCGCCCATAAACAACCGGCTGAAAACAATAGAACCAAAACAGAGCTTCCTTTGCCTTGCCTCGTTATTTAAACTGTGATAGCAGTTCCACCACAACAAACTTACTGTAACGAATAGATTCAGAAAACAGCAATACAGGGAGAAAAGCATGAGCAAATTATTTGAAAGCAGTGAAATAAACGGCATGAAACTGGCAAACCGGTTTGTCCGGTCTGCAACCTGGGAGGGTATGGCTTCCCCCGAAGGCGCAGTTACCCCGAAACTGATTGAAACAATGAGAGTCCTCGCAAAAGGCGGCGTGGGTCTTATAATCAGCAGCCATTCTTATGTCCGGACGGACGGTCAGGCATCCCCGTGGCAGCTCGGGGTCTTCAAAGATGATTTAATTCCGGGACTCCGGGAGATGGCTGCTGCTGTTCATGAAGCAGGCGGCAGGATCGTCATGCAGCTTGCCCATGCCGGCCATTTTGCCGCTGGAAAGCTGACCGGACAGATCCCGCTCGTTGTTTCGGATTTTGAAGGGCTCGCAAAAACACCGCGAAAAGAGATTACCGTTTCTGATATCAAGGAACTCGTATCAGCTTTTGCAGAAGCTGCCCGCAGAGCAAAAGCGGCAGACTTTGACGGAGTTCAGATACATTCCGCGCACGGCTATTTTTTAAGCCAGTTCCTCTCCCCGGCATTCAACAGGCGCACAGACAATTACGGCGGAACCATAAATAACCGCGCAAGGATTCATGTCGAAACTGTAAAAGCAATACGAAATGCAGTAGGTGATAATTATCCTCTTCTGATAAAAATGAACTGCCGTGATTTTGCGGAAAATGGTCTTGATCTCAATGATTCGCTTGTCGCCGCTAACCTTCTTTCCGATGCAGGCCTTGACGCAATAGAACTGAGCGGCGGCATGCTCACAGGGGGAAAGTTATCTCCAAGCAGATTCGGAATAAACTCGCCGGACAAGGAAGCCTATTTCAGGGAAGAGCTGCGCGCCTTTAAAAAACAGATCAAAATTCCCCTTATCCTGGTAGGCGGGAACAGATCCTTTGAAGTCGCGGAAGAGCTTGTAAAAGAGGGATCGGCTGACTACATCTCGATGAGCAGGCCCTTTATAAGAGAGCCGGACCTGATCTCCCGGTGGAAATCAGGAGACCGGCGCAAAGCCGAATGTAAATCGGACAATCTCTGCTTCGTGCCGGCGCTCGAAGGGAAAGGAATGTACTGTCTGACAAGAGAACGTGAAAAATAGACCTTTGCATAACACCCCCTTTTGCCCGATTTCTGCGTCAGGCTCAAATTTTGGCACGAAGTGAAGCTTTCGCGCTATCCTCGAAATACTTTAATGTATTCCTGCGGTTAAAATTTTCGCCTTTCTTGAACTTGGGCAAAATTGGATGTTCTTCAAAGGTCTATTGAAGAAGACTGAATAAGAGAGAAAACAGGTGCTTTATATAACAGGAACAATTCTTTTCAATCCTTCGGATAGCTTCCCGGTTTCCGTAAGGCAGGAAATCATTATATGGATTCCTTCGTCGCAGTCATAATAATAACCGGGGTGCACAAGCACCCCGCGGTCTTTTAAGAGACGCAGGACAAGCTCCTCTTCATCCTCCATGGTATCTATCTTTGGAAAAAGATAATATCCCCCGTCAGGCCGGCATATCTTAATGCGACTGTTTCCGGCAAAAAGCTCCAGTGCGCAGTCGATAGAAGCGCAGACCCGTTTGCGCATATGTTCAGCAAAACCGGCTCCTTCTTCAAATATCGCCGGAAGCATCGACTGGACAAGATAATTCGCGCCGAGGTATGTATCGTTTAAGAGTTCCAGTCTTTTTTCATAATTCTCCAGACCGGTTCCGCTTAATGCTATCCATCCCAGTTTTAAATCAGGAAGTCCGAACATTTTCGAGATGCCGTTTAAATGGAAAACAGGCAGTTTCCCGTGCAGCGCTCCAAGCGGAGGAATATGTGAAACTTCATACGGAAATCCGGCAAATACTTCATCGCATATTACCGGAAGACCAAGCCTGTCAAGCGCTGGAATAGCTTTTTGCACAATCATGCCTGTCGGATTGTGCGGTGAGACAATTATTACCGCCCTTGTTCTTTCATCCGACTCCGAAAGCAGGCTGCTCTCCCTTATGCTCCATCCGTCAGCTTCGTCCATACCGTAAGTTCGCAGTTCGATATGATGAACGGCGGCAAGATGTTCAAAGAGCGGGTAGCTGACTTTAGGTGCGAGAAAATTATCGCCGGGGTCTGCAAGAAGGGCAAAAAGCAGGCTGTAGGATTCGCTGGTGCTTGCCGTCACAAAGATATCATCCGGCAGAATCTGAAGTGAAGGCGTGCGCCTTTTATAATAACCGGATATAGCGGATCTTGCGGGAAAAGACCCCTTCGGATCAGGACTGTAAAGCCTTTTGCCCCAGTATGGTTCAGCGGCCTTTTTTAATATACCGGGAGGAAATATGAGTCCCTCACAGGTGGGATTGCTGCCGGCAAGATTTATAAATCCCTTTTTATTTTCAGCCTCCCTGAATGCCGGTTCTATCCTGTTCGGAGCAAAATCATGCCCGGAAAAAAAGCCTGCCATATAAGCCTTTTACACAAGTCCCTGGTCAAGCATGGAATCCACAACCTTTACAAATCCGGCTATATTGGCTCCATTGACGTAATTGCCCGGAGTGCCGTACTGTTCGGCGGCATTCAGGGCCGTCCTGTGGATGTTTGCCATGATTGTTTTAAGGCGCGCATCCACCTCTTCCCTCGACCACGCAAGTCGCATGCTGTTCTGTGTCATCTCAAGCCCGGAAACCGACACGCCGCCGGCATTCGCGGCTTTGCCCGGCCCGTATAGTATTTTTCTGTCTATAAAAATTTCAACTCCTTCGGGCGATGTGGGCATATTGGCCCCTTCGCATACAAGGCATACGCCGTTATTCACAAGATTCTGAGCGTCTTTTCCGTTTATCTCGTTCTGAGTCGCGCTCGGAAAGACGCAGTCGGCCCTGTGATTCCATAAAGGGTTATAATCGAGAGCCGGATCTACTGGAGTGTAAACAGCCGCTGAATATTTCTGAGCATATTCGCTTATGCGCCCTCTTTTTATATTCTTTACAGTTTTAATATAGGAAAGCTTTTCTTTAGTGATACCCTCTTCATCATATATATATCCTGATGAATCGGAAATGGTCACTACTTTTGCCCCGAACTCGATAAGTTTTTCAACAGTATACTGGGCCACGTTACCGGAACCGGATACAAGGCAGACTTTTTTCTCAAGCGTTTTGCTTGCCGTCGCAAGCATGTTCGATGCAAAGTAAACGGAACCATATCCTGTGGCTTCAGGCCGTACCAGGCTCCCTCCCCAGTTGAGGCTTTTGCCCGTCAGGACCCCTGAAAACTCGCCTTTCAGTTTTTTATACATCCCGAAAAGATAACCGATTTCCCGTGCGCCCACGCCGATATCTCCCGCCGGAACATCTGTATCGGGCCCAATATAACGGAAAATCTCGCTCATGAAGCTTTGGCAAAACCGCATGACCTCGTTGTCCGATTTTCCCTTGGGATCGAAATCGGAACCGCCTTTTCCTCCTCCCATCGGAAGAGTTGTGAGGGCGTTCTTGAATACCTGCTCGAAAGCAAGAAACTTAAGAATGCTTAGGTTTACCGACGGGTGAAAACGAAAGCCTCCCTTGTACGGACCTATCGCGCTGTTCATCTGTATCCGGTATCCCCTGTTAACATGGATATCGCCTTTATCATCAAGCCATGGCACCCTGAACATAATCACCCTTTCCGGTTCAACGAGCCTTTCCAGAATCTTTGCCTTTCTGTAAACCGGATTCCGGTCCAGAACCGGCATGACCGATTCCATTACTTCGCTGACGGCCTGGTGAAATTCTTTTTCATTGCGGTCTCTGCTCATTATAACCTGCATTATATCTGACATAATATATCCTCCAATGGTTTTGTAAAAATTCCATCATCCTTTACCAGTGAGGCTGATTGCCTATGCGATGCCCCATAACCTCAAGGGTTTCATGCACAACGACAAATGCGCCGGGGTCAGCTTTCCGGACTATCTCCTTTATGCGGGGAAGTTCCCTGAAGGTAACAACCGTATACAGGACATTTTCATCCTTTCCCGAATAGGCGCCCTGCCCTTTGAGAAAGGTGACTCCTCTCACAATATCCTTGAGAATTTTCCGGGATATCTCCTCCCACTTCGGCGATATGATGATCACGGCTTTTCTCTGGCTGAGCCCTGTTAACACCAACTCAACAATCCTCGTTGAAACATACATATAAATCATCGTGTAAAGAGCCGAATCAAGCGAAAATAAAACAGATGCTGCCGCAAGAACAATTACGTTAAAAAAAAGAATCGTGTTTCCCACGCGGACGGAAAAGCGGTTTAGCAGTATTACGGAAAATATATCCGTTCCTCCGGCCGATCCTTTTGATTTCAATATTATTCCGGCTCCTATCCCTGTAATTATCCCCGCAAAGAGCGCACTCAATATCTTATCCTGAACAGGCAGCGGAATCTTAATAAATGCGACGGCAGCAGAAAAAATAACCATTCCTGCGATACTATAATAAAAGAATCTACGGCCAACGAACTTCCAGCCGAGCACAAAAAGCGGGATGTTCATCAGCAGATAGAGCCATCCCACCGGTAATGGTTTGAATATATAATGAATAATGAGAGAAAGACCGACCAGCCCGCCGCTTACGAACTGGTGCGGAATAAGAATGCCGTTTATTGCTACAGCAACGAGCGCGCTTCCGATGCTTATAAGCAACAGATTGAAAAACACCTGTTTGACAGTTTCCGTGACAGACATCCTACTTTCCGGTTGATTCCTGGCGGAGGAATCCTCTTCAGGTTTATCGTTCATAGCTCATTCCTCGTTTAGTTCTTGCTGAATCCGTGAAAAATATAGATGATGCCCCCCTGTTTCGCAACATAAATGAACACTAACATTAAAAAATCAATTTGGGGCTTGCCATAAAGTGCCATGAACTTGATACTGTGAGGAGCAGGAAGAACTGTGCCGCATGCCACAATGCCTGAATTAAGCCGAGCCTCGAAACGGCTTCGGCGTGAATGAATTATCAGGTCTCTGCTGCTCGAAGTGAAACCTGCTTGGTGCCACCTGCGACCCACTGCGTGCCAACCTCTTTAAAGCCGAACTTGTCGTGAAACACACGGGACGCCGGATTTTGCGGTTCGATGTTGTACTCGCAGGTGATGACTTCTATGCCATGAGATCGTGCGAACTCAAACATGTCGCCATACAGCTTGCTACCGATCTTGTGGCCTGAGAAATGCGCGTCCACAACAATACGATCTATGTACAAAAAGATAGGAAAGCGAGAGGCGAACCAACTGTAGTTGTCGTTTTCGTAAGGCGCACCCTCGCGGAGTGCAATTAAAAATGCCGCTACCTGGCCCTCAAGGGTTGCGACCTTGCAGTAACTGGACATCCTGACGAGCAGGCCAAGCCGATCCAGTCCCATTTGGCTGGTTTGTTGAACCTCAGAGTCATTTATTCTAACGATGCTTTCAAAGTCGGACTCAACCGCATCGCGGATATGTGTCATGCAGAGACCTAATGCACTGAATTAATTGGTTGGGTTCATATACTATTACTATGGATACTTGTTTGAACAATGGAACCGTCCCCTTTATCCTCAGGCCATGATACCTCGCCTATGGCAATACGGCACAGATCGGTAATAAATATCTGGGGTAAGCCAGCCTTTGAGGTCTCGTCGCGCATCACTGTATCGCACATGGGGCAGATCGTTATCAACGCCTCGGCACGGTTATCCATCGCATCCTTAATATTTTCTCTCTGGATATTCATCGCGAGCTCTCTGTTTACAAAGAGAGCCGGCCCTCCGCAGCACAATGCATTCACGCCCTCATATTTTCTTGAAACACGCTCCACGCCTATAAGCTCGAAGATTTCATCCAGCCAGACATCCTGTTCCGGTAACCACCTGACGGCACAGTTCGGCTGGTAGGCGACTCTCTTATTCAATTTTGTTATATCGTTCTGGTTTTCCATAAGATAGCCACGCATATATTCGAACAGGTGCGTATACTTGTAGGGCACATCAATACCAAGCTCCCTGGCTCTGACATGAGCAAGGATATATCCTTCGTTATGAAGGTAAACAATGTCCTTACCCAGTTCAGTCAGTGAATCTATCACCTTCCGCCCATATCTTTCTGTAAGGCTCTCTCCGCCCATATGGGCCATGCCGACCAGGGATGCATACTTTCTTCCTCGAACCACTGTCATGCCTTTGAATATCCTGCTTTCAAGGGTACCCTCCGGAAACTGGGTGAATGGGAAGGAATCAAAGGAGATAGCAGGCTTGTCGGGATCACCTTCAATCACCTGGACATCTCTGCTCCCGCGTTCAAACGTCTTAATTACAGAATCCACAAAAGGTTTAAAGCCTGTTACGATAGGGCCGGTCCCGATCTTCTCCTGCATTCTGTAGATAAGATCAGTCGGATCAGCCCCGGTCGGGCAGTACTGAAAGCATGCATTGCAGGTAATGCAACTGTCCAGGATAT
>RPRI01000118.1 GCA_003818505.1 Desulfobacteraceae bacterium
AAAACTGAAGCTCTTCCTGGACAGAATCCAGGTCGAAGAGCTCGATTATCAATTAAAATAAACATATGGTTGTCCACGATGTCGTGGCACATAAATCCGTCCACGATGTTGTGGCACTCATCACTTAAGTAATATAAAAATCCATTTCCCAAAAATCTCAAATCCGTTCGCATATGACTTCCAACTGGTTCATAAAAATTGACAAGTTCTCTGGAAATCAAAGTTCAGACGGCAAAGTAAAAAGCTCATTATGCAAGGCGTCGCGAATCACGTGTGATGAGGCGTACCTTATAGTACGCCTCATCACTACGGGATGAAGCGCAACAAAGCATAATGACTTTTTACGCAGCCGTCATGATCTATAATCGGCATTTATCTTAACATAATTTATCGAAAAATCGCAGGTAAGGACGGACGACTTCCCATCGCCGGTTTTCAAATCGACCGTTATCGAGAACTCGGGCTTCTTCAGCACTTTCGTAGCTTCCTTTTCGGCGGCATCACCGCAACCCATACCTCTCTTTACCATCAACACATCATCGAAACTGATATTCACAAGTCCCGGATCGAATACAACACCTGCTCTTCCGGCAGCGGCAAGAATTCTTCCCCAGTTCGCATCTTCGCCGAACAATGCAGTCTTGACCAGATTTGAATTCGCCACAGTCTTTGCGATTTTTTCGGCATCGTTTACACTTTTCGCCCCTTTCACTATAACTTCAACCAGTTTTGTCGCTCCCTCACCGTCTTTGACTACCTTCCTGGCAAGTTCCATAAGAATTTTGTCAAGGAGTCTCCGGAAGTATTCTTTTTCAGATTGGCTTTTTACACTCGTACCTGACATGCCGTTTGCCATTATAATAACCGTATCATTTGTGCTTGTATCTCCGTCGATTGTTATCCTGTTAAATGATTTCTCCACGGAAGATGCCAAAGATTGTTTAAGAAAATCGGGCGAAGCTTCTGCATCAGTACATACGAAACAGAGCATCGTAGCCATATCAGGGCATATCATTCCTGCTCCCTTTGCAACTCCTGTAATATTGAAACCGGACCTGCCAATATTACCTTTTCTTGAAACAATCTTCGGGACAGTATCGGTTGTCATAATGGCTTGTGCAAAATCATTTATACCTCCGGGGGAAAGCAATTTCACAAGTTCAGGAACGGCAAACTCTATCTTGTCCATGGCAAGCGGTTTTCCGATAACACCCGTCGATGCTACAAGAACCAGATCTTCAGATATATTCAGTCTATCCGCCGCAAGTTTTGCTTCATATAATGCATCTTGAATACCCTGATCGCCGGTGCAGCAGTTTGCACTTCCTGTGTTTATAATAACAGCACGGCAAAAGCCTTTTTTAATTCTCTTCCTGTCAACAAGAACCGGTGCCGCCTGCACTTTATTTTTGGTAAATACCCCGGCAACGCTGGCTGTTACTTCGGAACAGATGAGCCCCAGATCTTTTTGACCATTTTTCTTTAGACCGGATGCAACACCTGATAATAAAAATCCTTTGCATGTAATCTTTTTCATATTTTTATTATCCTTTTGACCCTCTTTTCACCTTCCAGGCTAATTTACAAAGCACGTCACGTAGGAAGTTCTTTTCTACGAAGGCCGCAAAGAGCACGGAAAATGAAACAGAATGTATAATATTGTCAACTTCGTGTCCTTCATGTTCTTCGTTGTTTTATAAAATGATTACTTTTTCACGATTTTTTATAAAAGTATTTTGATTGACTATTACTCAGAACAGGATCAATTTGTCAATCTACGCTTTATTTTGCAGTTCTTTAAAATAGTTTCCTTCCTCCGGTATAACTACCATATGTTGAATAAAAATCTTGACAAATAACTATATATTGGATATTGGAACAAATCATGCATTTTTTTGCTGTTAATCCTCAGTTCTATTTTTTACTAATCGTCAAAATTCACCGGAATACATGATCATGTGCTTTCTTTTTTCTTTAAACTGAGCAGGTAATTTTCATCTCTGATTAATACAGAGACTTTTTTATTTTGAACCGACAAAACATGAAGAGGTGGCACAAGTGTTTGAGGACATAAAAAAACGTGACGGAAGGGTTGTTGAGTTTGATTCATCAAAGATTACCGCTGCAATCGCAAAGGCCGGAAAAGCAACAGGTGAATTTGATGAAAGAGAAGCAAGAAAACTTACCCTTCGGGTTCTGACCCTTGCTCATGAACTCCGACTTGGATCAGTGCCTGATGTTGAAGGAGTTCAGGATATTGTGGAAAGGGTGCTTCTCGATTCGCCTTTTTATAAAACCGCAAAAGCATATATTATCTACAGGGAACAGCATGCCCAGATCAGAAGCATAGCAACCAATGCCAATATCGATCTTGTTGAACACTATATTCAGAAGCTCGACTGGAAAATCAAGGAAAACAGCAACATGTGCTATTCCCTACAGGGGCTTAACAATTATATTTCATCAGATGTGACCTCCGAATACTGGCTTAACCGAATCTATCCACCTGAAGTCAGAGACGCCCACAAAAAAGGAGAGATCCACATACATGACCTAAGTCTTCTGTCCGTTTATTGTGTAGGATGGGATTTAAAAGACCTTCTTACAAAGGGTTTCATGGGCGTTGAAGGAAAAGTCGAAAGCGCTCCACCCAAACATTTAAGATCCGCTCTTGGACAAATAGTGAATTTTTTCTATACGCTTCAGGGTGAAGCTGCCGGTGCGCAGGCTATTTCAAATTTTGACACTCTTCTTGCGCCCTTCGTCCGATTCGACCGGCTTAAATACAGTGAAGTTAAACAGGCTTTACAGGAGTTCGTATTCAACATCAATATCCCGACACGTGTCGGCTTTCAAACTCCCTTTACGAATATAACCATGGACCTGTATGTTCCGTCTATACTGAAAGACCACCCTGTAATTATCGGCGGTAAAGAGAACCCTGAGACATACTCTGAATTTCAGCCAGAAATGGATATGATAAACAGGGCTTTCGCCGAGGTTATGATGGAAGGAGACGCAAGAGGAAGAGTCTTTACATTCCCGATACCGACCTACAGCATAACTGCAGATTTTGACTGGGATAATCCGAATCTTGAGACTGTCTGGAAGATGACCGGCAAGTATGGAATTCCCTATTTTTCGAACTTCGTCAATTCAGATCTTTCTCCTGAAGACACAAGGTCAATGTGTTGCAGGCTGCGCCTTGACAACAGGGAACTTCTCAAAAGAGGCGGCGGTCTTTTCGGAGCAAGCCCGCTTACTGGATCAATCGGGGTCGTTACCATAAACCTGCCGCGGATCGGCTATCTTGCAAAAAGTGACGATGAGTTTTTTACTCATCTTAAGGAAAAAATCAATCTGGCAACAAAAAGCCTTTCAATAAAAAGAAAGATTCTTGAAAGATTTACCGATAAAAATCTCTATCCATATTCAAAATTTTATTTACGGGAAGTGAAAAACGGATCAGGCCTTTACTGGAAAAATCATTTTTCAACAATAGGCATAATCGGCATGAATGAAGCCTGCCTTAATTATATCGGCAGAGACATAGCAAGCAAGGAGGGCTCAGATTTTTCTTTGAAAGTTATGGATTATATACGCAACATTCTTTCCTAAACCCAAGAAGATACGGGAGATCTTTACAACCTTGAAGCAACTCCTGCAGAAGGAACATCCTACAGGCTGTCAATGAAAGACAAACAGAAATTTCCGGATATAATCTGCGCCAATGAAGCAGATTATATAAAAGGAGCAGCACCATATTATACCAATTCAACTCAGCTTCCCGTCAACTATACTGATGATATATATGAAACCTTGAGATTGCAGGACAGCCTTCAGACCAAATATACCGGCGGCACAGTTTTACATATTTTTTTGGGAGAGCTCATCACGGATGTTTCAACTATAAAAGGGCTTATAAGAAAAATATCAACAAATTTTCATCTTCCGTATTTTACGCTGACTCCGACATTCAGCGTATGCCCGTCTCACGGGTATCTTAAAGGCAAGCAGGAAAAATGCTCCGTATGTGATGCAGAAACTGAAGTCTATTCCCGTGTTGTCGGATATTTGCGCCCGGTAAAGCAATGGAATAACGGCAAGCAGGCCGAATTCGGAATGAGAATAACGTATAAACTACCATCAGATGAATCAACAGACCTAAGAAATTCCATAAATTCCAAGACAGACACATTAAGGGATGAGTGTTCTTTTGATACTGAGCCTGTTCGAAGAGCCAAGAAGGCAGGAGCACTTTGATTTTTGGCGGCATTCAGAAGAATTCACTTATTGATTACCCCGGAAAGATAAGTTGCGTTCTTTTTACCTCCGGATGCAATTTTGCCTGTCCTTATTGTCACAATCCTGATCTCGCAAAAAATAAACCGTCTGTTTCTATAACAGAAGGTGAAATTTATGCCTTTCTCGAAAATCGGAAGAATTTTCTGGACGGAGCCGTTATTTCAGGCGGAGAGCCGACAATTCATTATGATATTGAAATTGTTTGTCAAAATATCAAGACACTAGGGTATTCTGTAAAACTTGATACCAATGGTAGCAATCCATCGGTGATAAAGAAACTGATTGATTCAGGACTTGTTGATTATATTGCCATGGATATAAAAACGGACCCGGCCTTATATTCTTTTTTTATAAAATACGGTTGTGAATCTTCAGACATATTATCAAGCATTAAGACCATTATGAATTCAGCTATTGACTACGAGTTCAGAACAACATGCGTTAAACCATTTATAAACACCCCTGTAATTGAAAAAATTTTATCTATTATTAATGGTGCTAATCTTTATGTTCTTCAGCATTTTCAAAATAAAAACGTGCTAGATCCGGATTTTTTCGCCGTTGAAAATTGCGGATTCAGCGAAGATGAAATGCTTGAGATTAAAACCGTGGCAGAATGCTGTGTAGGAAAATGCATCATCCGCTGATACAATCGGATTTCAAATGGACACATGCCCACTATTTATCGCGTCTTCCACTGCAAGCAGCGTTTAATGATCTTTCTGTTTCAGTTCTCATTTTATAATTTACTTTTTCCTCTCTAATGATAACGTTCATTTTTTTCCCATTTAATTCAACTTTATCAAGTTCAAATTATGTATGTCATTCATTTTTTTACTTGACAGTTATACTTATAATTTCTATTTAAAAAAAACAGCCTGCTCACTTTTATCATAAAAAGGAGGACTACAATGACAAATCCGTATTTTCAAGCTTATGAAAGATCCCTTAAAGACCCTGAAGGATTCTGGGGAGAAGAGGCAGAAAACTGTCACTGGTACAAAAAATGGGAAAAAGTTCTGGATGATTCCCGCAAGCCATATTTCTACCGCTGGTTTCCCGGCGGATTGGTCAATACCTGTTACAATGCACTCGATTTTCACGTAGAAAACGGCAGAGGTAGTCAGGATGCGCTTATTTATGATAGCCCTGTAACAGATACAATAAAGAAGTTCACTTATATTGAGTTAAGAGACCTCGTGGCAAAATTCGCAGGAGCTCTTTCCTCTCTTGGAGTTTCCAAAGGGGATCGCGTCCTTATTTATATGCCTATGATTCCTGAAGCAGCTATTGCAATGCTTGCTTGCGCCCGTCTTGGCGCCGTTCATTCGGTTGTTTTCGGAGGATTTGCATCAAATGAGCTTGCAACCCGTATAAACGATGCAAAACCTAAAGTAATAGTGTCCGCCTCATGTGGAATTGAAGTTAAGAGAGTGATACCTTATAAGCCTCTCCTGGATGGAGCCATTGAAATGGCTAAATCAAAACCGGATCACTGCATAATTTACCAGCGTTCCATGGAAACTGCGAACCTTATTCCTGGCAGAGATCTTGACTGGAATGATATCATGTCAAAAGCCAAACCGCACGACTGCGTCCCAGTAGCATCTACTGACCCGCTTTATATACTCTACACTTCCGGAACCACAGGCGTTCCAAAGGGTGTGGTAAGAGATAATGGCGGACACATGGTGGCGCTTAAATGGACCATGAAAGCTATCTATAATGTTGATGCCGGAGATGTTTACTGGGCAGCGTCGGATGTCGGATGGGTTGTAGGACATTCCTATATAATTTACGGCCCGCTTTTAAAAGGCTGCACGACAATCCTGTTCGAAGGAAAACCGGTAGGCACACCTGATGCAGGCGTCTTCTGGCGTGTTATATCCCAGCACAAGGTTAAAACCATGTTCACGGCACCAACTGCTTTCAGGGCAATAAAAAGAGAGGACCCGAAAGCTGAACATATGAAAAAATATGACCTCTCCAACTTCAAATATTTATTTCTGGCAGGTGAAAGGCTTGATCCGGACACACTCCACTGGGCAGAAAAGAGTATCGGCGTTCCCGTAATTGATCACTGGTGGCAGACTGAAACGGGCTGGGCGATTGCAGCAAACTGCGTCGGCCTGCACCATTTTACTGTCAAGCAGGGTTCTCCTACAAAACCGGCTCCCGGGTGGGATGTAAAGGTCGTCGATCCCAACAATAATATAGTCAAGCCCGGAGAAATTGGAGCACTGGTCGTTAAGCTGCCTCTTCCTCCCGGTACTTTACCGACTTTATGGAACAATGATGATGGATTTATCAGTTCATATCTTAAGGAATTCCCCGGATACTACAAGACCGCAGACGCCGGTTTTATCGATGAAGACGGGTATGTTTACGTAATGACACGTACAGACGACGTAATCAATGTCGCCGGCCATCGTCTTTCAACAGGCGGTATGGAAGAAATACTCTCAGACCATCCTGATGTGGCTGAATGCGCCGTATTGGGAGTCGATGACCAGCTAAAAGGGCAGGTTCCCATAGGCTTTATAGTACTCAAAGCCGGAGTTACTCGCAGCCAGGATGAGATAGTAAAAGAAGTCGTCAAGATGGTTAGAGACAGGATCGGAGCAGTCGCATCCTTTAAAACGGCTACTGTTGTGAAACGCCTTCCCAAAACACGCTCAGGTAAAATACTGAGGGGAACCATACAGAAGATTGCAGACAATAAGGAATTCAAGATACCGGCGACAATAGACGATCCTGTAATTTTAGATGAGATGAGAGAAGCGCTTGTTAAAATCGGCTACGCAAACGCTCGGAAATAATCCTGTAAATATTGATATTGATTATATCGTAAAAAGCCCTTATGTTTCTATGGCAGCATCACGAACCATGAAAATTTGCCGGATGTTGACTATCCTTCCGGGTAAACATCCGGCCTCAAAAAGATATTTTCTTTTGTTTTCAATTATACATCAAAAATTTCTGCCATCAGCCATACGTTGTTTTCCATATGTTTTCATCATTTCGAATATTTTAAGAAGCCTTTTGAGAGCGGATGAAATTTCCTTGTATTAAAGTCAATTCCATGTTATTTGGCTAAATATTTTTCCCTCAAAAGAGTTCGGCCGTATCTTTATACTTTTTAGTCAGGATATAAGTTTTTTATAAGGAGGAATGTCAGATGGAGCAGGACAATAAAATACAGAACCTTACTATGGTTATTCTGTTTGGAATTTTCTTGCAGGCGATTTTCATGTTTGGAGAAGCCAAAGAGACTCCTAACAAGATCGCGGTGCAATTCACAAAGGCATACTTCACCCTGGACAAGTCCATGGCCGGTTATCTTTGCAAAACTCTGGCCCCATCCGAAGATGGAAACATTGTTGAAAACTATATACAAAAAGTCATAAACGAAGCGGCTGAACGAGGCCTGAGTCCGGATTTCATGAAAAGCAGATTGTTTAACATCGAAACTGAAACAATAAGCAGAACCGATAAAGAAATAACCTTAAAAATATCAGCAGACAGGATAGTTGCAATCAATCCCTTATACGCTCTTGTTTCAAAACTGTTCCAATTGGGTAAAATCCAAAAAGTTGAAGATACAATTACCGTAATTAAAGAAGACGGTAAATGGAAGGTCTGCGGAAAACCCTTTTCCTTGCTATAGTAATATAAAAGTTTATCCCATCAAAAAAAAGAGTCCGGTTATTTACCTATATAATCGGACTCTACCCTGCGGGCAGTTACGAATAAATGGAGTCTATCTACTCTAATATACAGAATATCGCAAGACGGATAGCCTCCGGGCATTCCCTTCCTGATTTCTACAAGGACCATGATACTGAAGTTAAATATTCAAAACTGGTTTTTGAAACAAATCCTCTTACAGTAAAACTTTATCAGTTTGTGGCGGAACACCTTGAAGATGACTTCGGACACGGCCTTGATCACGCTCTGAAGGTGACATTGGATGCAGGAGCTCTTTTGCTTATTGAAAGCAGATATGCAGGACATAACGAGAACTTTTACAAACGCAGGATCATCCTGCTGCAATGCGCCGGCCTTCTTCATGACATGAAACGAAAGAAAAAAAACCATTCTGAAGAAGGCGCTTTTTTTGCGCGCGAAACCCTGAAGGATTACCCCTTTTCCCCTGAAGAACTTGATGATATTTGCACAGCGATACTTAATCACGAAGCTTTCAGGGCAACGGTTGAATCAAAGACAACCGAGGGAAAACTTCTTTCCGACTGCCTTTACGATGCGGACAAGTTTCGCTGGGGTCCGGATAATTTCACCAGCACACTTTGGGAGATGGTCTCTTATCGCAATCCTCCTTTTTCTGAATTTATAGCTCATTATCCTAAAGGAATGGAGGGCCTCTCTAAAATCAAACTTACATTCCGCACAGGAACCGGGAAGAAATATGGGCCACGATTTATAGATACCGGGCTTTCAATAGGGAATGATCTTTTTGAAATAATAAAATCCGATTATGCCCACCTGATATGAGAGATTAGAATTACATTGTATTACAGGTACAGGAAACTGGCGGGTAATGGGAAATATCAGCCTTTTCTTAGTCCCCTGCTGAATATTTCGAAGGCTAGCTCAAGAGTCTGCTTCAGATAATCCTTGTCGTCATTAATTATCTTTTTACTTGATTCCCAGAGGATAACACCTGAAAAAAGAGCCCAGAAAATATCGGCAAGAGCGACTGGATGCTTTTTAATATATGATCCTTTTTCAGCCCCCTCTTCGAATATTGTAGCAATAGTTCCGAGGGATTTGCGTGACAGGTCCTTTATTTGCGATAAAAGCTGCGGAGACAGGTTTTTCAATGTCTCACTCGATTGAAGGTGAAACATGTTTATTATGATGAGAGGATCAAACTCATAAACATCATACATTGCCTCAATCAGTAATTTCATCCTGTCTTCAGTGTTTAATTCTTTTTCCCTGTTTACATGTTCCAGACGAATCAGAAGATACTGGAGTATCCTCAAGGATAAAGATGCATACAGCTCTTCCTTGTTTTTAAAATATAAATACAGGGTTCCGGGGCTAAGCTCGGCCTCACTGGCTATATCCTCCATCGTTGCCTTGTTGAAGCCTTTGCCTGAGAACACCCTCTTCGCGGCAACTATTATCTGCTGCCTCCTCCTCTCTCTTTCTCTCTCTTTCCTTTCTTGAATACCCATTAAACCGCCCTGTTATGAATATGGTTTATTTTAGAAATCACTATATATTTTATTTATTGGATTTAGTCAACAAGATTCCTGTAATAAAATTCCGTATTATTTCAGGCTATCGGAATCAGATGTGAAAAATCATTTTTAACTATATGCACCAATTTTTAAACGGCAAGGGATAGAATTATTAAATTAGAAAAAATATGACTTATCATTCCTTAAAAATACTTGCTGCAAGCTCAATATCTTCAGGGCAAAAAACAAAAAGGCATTTTTCTTTTGGAGATGAGACTGATCCGTAGACATAATTTATATTGATTCCTTCCTTACCGAATTTAGTGGTTACTTCGGCAAGAGATCCTGGTTTATTTTCAAGTTTAATAGCAATAACAGGCATTATATCATATATATATTCATTCTTTGATAGTATATCTATTGTCTTATCGGTCTGATCAACCAGAATTCTAATCAGGGCAAATTCAGAGGAATCTTTTCTTATAGAATTATAACTTGCACTTGAAGCAATTCTCTTTAAGGACTTTCCCCTTGCCTGAAAAAGCTCCTGAACATAACTTGACGCATCCTGTATCGTCAGCGCATCTATGTTTATCCCCTGATTTGAGAGAAGAGAGGATAATTTGCCCAATTCTCCAGGCACATTTTTCAGAAATAGAGAAATTTCAGTTCTTACCATATTGATCTCCAGTTTATTATATTTTTATAATTCGGTAAAAAACCATTTTATCCCGTGTATGATAATAACTATATGAGATAAATATCGATATTGTCAATACTGATGATATAGTAAAGCTAATATTCAAAAGGGGAAAAAGTGTACAGGCGAGACGCACGAGTCTTACAGAAAGAAGAATACTTAATAATATACTGAAATCATTAATTTCTTTCGGATCGGAGTTACAGTATCAAGCAACTTGTATCCATCCTGAAACTATATTTGGATACATACATGTTTCCAATTTGGAAATCGGTAATTTTGGGCAAGCTCAAGTCAAAAACAGGAATACGAGAGATAAAGCAACATGACTTATTATAAAAATAGAATTTTCTTGCATAGTGCTGCCTGCACAGAGACATGAGGGTCTATTATGAGTCCATCAATAGTGACTGCCCCCGTACAGCCCTTTTACCTTTGTCCTGTCTGGAAAACCATCTCCGGTCAATGGCAATTCTCTTACAAATTCAACGTATTGTGGTTTTTTATAACTTGCGATTCTTTCACCAACAAAACCGATAAGTTCCTTTGACTCAAGAGATTGACCCTTTCTGAGCAGGCAAACAGCCTTGATTCCTTCTTTCCATTTAGGATCTGGAACACCAAAGACAATACATTTTTCAACTGCAGGATGCATCAGGATAATCTTTTCCACCTCTGCCGGATATACGTTTTCTCCTCCGGGCTTTATCAGCTCTTTATCCGGAGTTCGTCCCGCATACCATAAAAATCCATCTTCATCAAAACGGCCAAGATCACCGGTATGATGCCATCCTTCCCGAAATATATGTTTATTTTCTTCCGGAAGATTCCAGTATCCTTTAAAAACCATGGGACCTTTCATTACAATCTCACCCACCTGTCCTGCCCGTACAGGCCGGTCATAGTCATCAACGACTCTGACTTCGGCAAGATGTATCATTCTTCCGGCCGAACCTGGTTTTTCATCATAACGACCGAATGCTGCAACACATGATGTTTCAGTCTGTCCATACATACTATAAAATGTTCCGCCTGTTGCCCTCTGATACCTCTCAATGGTTTCAGGATTATCGAGCCCAGTCACGGCTCTTAAGCTTTTTATATTTTTTTTTGCTTTTTCATTCTGATCCAGTATTGATGACAATATCGGAGAAAAATCAAAAAGTACTGAAACCCTCTTATCTTCAATCAACTCGACAGCCTTCGCAGCGTCAAATTTACTCATGTTTACATTGAGAGCCCCTGAATGGAAGCTGTTTGTAGCCATAAAAAGACCCGCAACATGAAACAGAGGAAGAAGGTTTAGATGAACATCTTCACAACTCATCTTAAGACAGCAGTCCCAGTGCATATCGGCAAAAAGAACATTACCATGACTAAGTATAGCTCCCCTGGGCCTCCCTTTTACTGCGGCGGTATGAATAATTACAAAACTATCATCCATACCGACTTCGGCCGGGGTTAAATCACCCTGGTTTTCGAGAAGTAAATTGTACTCAAGGAAGTTTCCTCCGGGTGGTTTAAGATTATAATATTTCCTTACTGTAAGCAGTTTGTTTTTGATGTCATTGACCAAATCCTGATATTCATAATCTGCAAAAAGAATTACAGGTTCACAGTTACTAATATTAAACTGGATTTCTTCAGCAGAAAGCCTCCAGTTTATGGGAAGCATAACAGCGCCCAGCGCAGATGCCGCACCGTAAAGAAGAAAATATTCAAGGCTGTTTTTCCCCAAAACACCTATTCTGTCTCCTTTTTTGACACCATCCAATTGAAGGCCACGGGCAAGATAATCGACTTTTTTCCTGTATTCCAAAAACGTAAGCGTTCTTCCGTCATCAGCCTCATACCATGCCGGTCTGTTCCCAAAACAAAAAGCATTACGGCTGATAAGATCATATATTGTAAAATCATAAAGGCCCATGCATGATAATCCTTCCTCAACGATTTTTGCGACCTTCGTAGTAATAGTTGTATTTTTATAAGGATACAAAACAGGATAGACTCTAAATAGCCCTGATAATTCAGTGTCTTTTAGAGTTCATCAATAATTGAAACAGTACCACGTACTTCAAGCTGCCCTGTTTTTTGCAGCGGGTCAGCTCCAGCGGTAGGGACTCTTTTCTGTTTTTTATAATTCGCCCGCTATCCCCGCCCAAAACAACGGGATAGCGGGCGCTGTTTCTGTTCAAAATATTAAATAGATTTATTTTGAAACATACAGTTGTTAAAAAATGAACAATTATTTAGCAGGATATTTGCCGCTGAATGCCGCAACACCTGTTACACCATCTGCTTTAAAAACGGCGGAACCTTCTTTAACATTGACAGGAAACGTAAAATCCGGAATTCCTGTCCACCATTTTTCAAGCAGATCATGAGCGGCTATCTTTCTTTCCTGAAGCTTCAGACCGCTTGCAACACCCAGACTCAAAAAAGACTGCCAGACATCAAACATAGCAGAGACTCTTAGCTGGTTTGTTTTCCCGGCAGGAATCCACATTACTTCCTGAGATCCGACTGAATTCAGCTCGAAATCTTCAAATGCGACCGTAAAGTTAAAATTCTCCATTGCTACAGGGTAGGGATTCGGGTTTTCGATATCAAAAATAAAATTGAGATCAAGCGGCGCTCCGTTGGCTCCTGCCTTGCCGCGGGTTACCTCAACTTTCGGACCGTAGAACCAGTATCCCCAGTAGTGAGCAACTTCAACTCTGCTTAAAGTAACAACTGGAGCTTTAAAGCTTTGCTGACTTGGTTTGACCTCAAATAACGCACAAGAAACAAGGCTCAAAACCAATACAACACATAAACAAACTGATATAATTAATCTTTTTTGCATTTTTGACCTCCCTTACTCTTTTCAAGGGTTAGGTAATCCACCTTTTTCTCCGTTTATAGTGCTTGACATCCTTGAAACTTTTCCGGCCCCCCACATCGGTCAGGCCAAGATAGAAATCCTTTATATCCGGATTCTGCTTCAGTTTTTCTGAAGTATCATCCATAACAATACGGCCATTCTCCATCACGTAGGCATATGGAGCAACATTTAATGCAAGTTTCGCATTCTGCTCCACCAGAAGAATCGAAATATTTTCTTCCTTGTTAAGGCGGGTAATTATATTGAAGATTTCGTGAATCAGGAGAGGAGCGAGACCCATGGAGGGTTCATCAAGCAGAATAAGCTCCGGGCTTGTCATAAGTGCGCGTCCGACAACGGTCATCTGCTGTTCGCCTCCGCTGATAAAACCGGCGGTCTCATTTCTCTTCTCCCTTAGCCTGGGGAAATAATTATATACCATCTCCAGGCTGTCTTTAATATTCCTCCCACCTTTCCGCATATGAGCGCCGACTCTGAGATTTTCTTCAACAGTCAGATGCTCAAAGACCCTGCGGCCTTCGATAACCTGCACTATGCCCATTTTGGCTATTTTTTCAGCCTTGATTTTATCTATCCGCTGCCCCATGAATTCAATAGATCCATCTGTAACTTTACCGTCTTCATGGTTAAGAAGGCCTGAAATCGCCTTTAACGTAGTGCTTTTCCCCGCTCCGTTTGCGCCAAGAAGAGCAACGATCCCTCCCTTCGGCACTTCGATGGAAACACCTTTTATAACAAGTATGACCTCGTGGTATTTAACCTCTATGTTATTTATCTTTAATATCGGTTCTTCTTTAGACAAAGCCTTAAGACCTCCTTGGGGGTTTAATTAAATTACCAGCCGATCCAATCTTTTGCCCATTTTTCAGGCCATCTGCCTTTCAGATCGACTTTTTCGACAAGTATGAATTTCCCGTCCTTGACTTCATAGACAGGAACAATTCCGGCAACACGGTGGTCCGTCGCTGTAAAAGTAACAGGAGGCGCGCCAAGGCCGATCTCAAAATTCTTTAAGGTTTCAAATCCTAATTTCAAAATGTTTTCGCCGTCAAGCTTTCCTGCCTTATCGGCTCGAATCAGGGCTTCCCGGAGAATCAATACATCACCCCATGCCTGAACAGTTCTGATAAGTCTTTTATCGGCCGGAATACCAGGATTGTACTTCTTCGCATATGCAACAATTTTGTCCATTCCGGGAACATTTTCACCAAAAAATGCGCAAACCGCAGCACCCATGGCGCCTTCTGCAGCCTTTGCAGCGAGTTTCGGCAGGTTTTCGTCAAGACCCCATAAATTTATAATGTGATCGGCGCCAACTCCAAGGGAATAAGCATCCCTGATAGTGGCCGAAACCGACATTGTTGTGTTTCCATGCCATATCAGATCCGCCTTGAATTCTTTCAAGGCAAGCATCTGACTCTTCGTATCGATTGCAAACAAAGATACGTCCTGGTCGGGTCCGATATCAAAACCAAGAATAGCGGCCTGATCTTTTATGGCCTTGATCGGCGCACTGGCATACGGAGAAGCAAACATGTAAGAGCATGCAAATCTGGGTTTTCTCTTCCCAAAATCTTTGTGTTTGGGCCATTTCTTGTCGAACCATGCAGTAATTGAAGCCCTTGCATTAGTCGAATAGTCGGTTGCAAAGAAAAGGTTATATGGCGTTTTCTTGGGATCGGTAAGATGCCCCGAATAGGAGGCCGATATGTAAGGCATCTTGTCCTTTGTTACAGTGGGCGAAAGGGCTTCCGTATCTCCCGTACCCCACCCAAGAACAGCAACACAGCCAAGCCTTTGAAACAGTTTATACTTGGTAAGAGCCTCAGGAACGCGATAGCCATAATCAAACTGGTGAAGCTTGATCATTTTCCCGTTAATGCCGCCTGTGTCATTTACATAATGTATTGCTTCGGCAATCCCCAAAGCATAATCTTTTCCAACGTCTGAAGTGGCCCCCGTCATATCATTGAGCGCACCGACATTAATCGTTGCGGCAGCTGCTGCTGCCGAAGAAACTAATCCTCCAACAAGCACTACAGACAGAAATAATACACAAAATCCGAACAACACTTTTTTAAGATTCATGATTTCCCCCTTTCATTGGAAAGCAGGCTGTTATTACTCCATAACAAAACGACATTTGTCAGCTTCGTAAAAAAGTCATTCCACTTTGTTGCACTTCATCTTCCGTCATTGCAGCGTACCTAACAGTTCGCTCTATTCTTCAAGATTAGTGCGCCTTGCATAATGACTTTCTTTCTTTGCCGTCTGAAATACTTTCTATGAGACCATCACCTCCTCCCAAGCTAATATGAAAATGGCCATAAGTTGAAATAATTCTTGGCTTGCCACCAGCGGTAAGCAAGACCGTTAGGTTCAAATATCAGGAACACACAAATCGCAAGGCCGAAAGCAGCTTCCTTGATAAATAGAAAATCCATTAAAAGTTTCGGGTATGTGTCGGCAAGAGGCATCACGGCCATTTGCAGAAGTTCCATGACAACAACCATGAAGATAG
>RPRI01000119.1 GCA_003818505.1 Desulfobacteraceae bacterium
AGCAGGAGTTGTAATCTTCCTGGTAACCTTGCTCCTTCCTTTCCTCACTAACTGGTTGATTGTAGGCATATTCCCCTCTAAAAATATTATAATTTCGTAAATCATAAAGACTTAACAAAAAGAAACGTTTTGTATACATATATCCGGTTTATGTCAAGCAATTTTATGATAAAAAAACTTATTTAAAAAATTTCCTCGCCAAACCTTTACAGAATATCCGATCTGATTCCATTAAGTGAAAGCATCGGCAAACCGGAAAACAATAAAAATGATACATCAAGGCTGTTTTTTTTCAGGCCAAACCGTCACAAGCAATTAACCGATATCAAAGTGTTATCCGTGGAATATCTCTGTTTTTCCATATAACGGAAGTCCGGAACCTGCAGGTATAACCCTTCCCATGATAACATTTTCCTTGAGCCCACGGAGGTAATCCTCTGCTCCGGAGATACTTGCATCAGTTAAAACCTTTGTGGTTTCCTGAAATGATGCCGCCGATATAAAGCTGTCGGTACTCAAGGATGCCTTTGTTATCCCCAGGATAAGGGGTTCTGCTATAGCAGGTTTTTCGCCTTTTTCCTTTACAACCCTGTTTATCTCCTCAAACTTTACTCGATCAACCTGTTCCTCAAGAATAAAATCCGTATCGCCGACATCTACAACCTTGACACGCCTCATCATCTGCCGGACAATAACTTCGATATGTTTATCGTTTATACGCACTCCCTGCAGGCGGTAAACTTCCTGAACTTCATCAACAAGATACCGGGCAAGCGCAACTTCACCCTTTATGTTCAAAATATCCTGCGGTATGGCTGAGCCTCCTATAATCGGCTCACCGGCTCTTATATAATCACCCTCATAAACATTTATATGTTTACCGCGCGATACCAGATATTCCTTCTTTTCCCCGAAATCAACCGGCGTTACTGTAACTTTCTGCTTTCCCTTCTTAGTACTCTTTGAAATGGATACATAACCGTCTATTTCACTCAGGATCGCAATATCCTTGGGTTTCCTGACCTCAAAAAGCTCCGCAACTCTCGGAAGACCTCCTGTAATATCCTTTGTCTTTGTGGTTGCCCTGGGAAGTTTTGCAATTACATCGCCGGCTTTAACCTGGTCCCCTTCCTCAACCATCAATACCGCATCGATCGGAAGAATATAACGGGCCATTCCGGATGATTTAGGAAGCTTGGCCGTTTTACCTTCTTTGTCTTTTATCGAAATTCTCGGCCTGACCTCTGCGCCCTTTGATTCAATGATAGTCCGGCTCGACTTTCCGGTCACAGGGTCGACCTTCTCTTTCATTGTCTTGCCGGGAACAATATCCCCGAATTTAACCGTACCATCCACCTCTGTAATGATGGGAGTTGTAAACGGGTCCCAGGTCGCAAGAAGATCGCCCGGTCTTCCAGATTCAGAATCAGGCCCTTTAACCTTTTGGCCGTCCTTTACCATTATGTGCGCCCCGTAAATAACAGGGCAGCTTTCAAGCTCACGGCCTGTATCGCTCACAATCGTAAATTTGCCGCCCCGGCGATTCATTACAATATACTGATTTTCCGCATTCCTTACCACGTGAAGGTCAATAAATTTAATCGTTCCGTCGACTCTGGCCCTGATATCCGCCTGCTCAACTCTCCGGCTTGCCGTGCCTCCGATATGGAATGTACGCATCGTCAGCTGAGTTCCCGGTTCACCTATAGACTGAGCTGCAAGAATTCCTACAGCCTGTCCCAACTCAACGGCAGCGCCATGGGAAAGATCCCTCCCATAACATTTTGCGCATACCCCCTGCCTTGATTTGCATGTAAGAACAGATCTGATCCTGACGCTTGTTATTCCGGCATCTTCTATTCTTTTTGCCGCCTTCTCATCAAGCTCATCGCCTTTTTTCACAAGAACATCATCCGTGAAAGGATCAATAATATCATCCACTGCTACACGACCCAGCACTCTTTCTCCAAGCCGCTGGATCACTTCTCCGCCTTCAACCAGGGGTTCTACATCAACGCCCATCATTGTGCTGCAGTCATCCTCCATGACAACGCAATCCTGGGCAACATCGGCAAGCCTTCTTGTAAGGTATCCTGAGTTTGCCGTTTTAAGAGCGGTATCGGCAAGACCCTTTCTTGCTCCGTGTGTTGAAATAAAATACTGCAGAACGGAAAGTCCTTCCCTAAAATTTGCGCTTATGGGCGTCTCGATAATTTCTCCAGACGGTTTGGCCATAAGACCGCGCATACCTGCAAGCTGGCGCATCTGGTCCTTGCTCCCTCTCGCGCCGGAATCAGCCATCATGTAAATGGGATTAAAGCTTTCTTCGTAAACCGGCTTTCCCTTCTTGTCCAGCACCTGATCTCCATTGCTGTCTTTAAGGGGTTCAACCTTCATCGCCTCCATCATCTCATTGGCTACATCATCTGTAGCTTTTGCCCATATGTCGACCACCTTATTGTATTTCTCACCCTGGGTTATAAGCCCCTCCGTGTACTGCCTGCCGATTTCCGAAACTTTTCTTTCGGCTTTCCTGATTATCTCCTCTTTTGCAGCCGGAATGATCATATCACCAATAGAGATTGAAAGACCGGCTTCTGTAGAATACCTATATCCGATATCCTTTAGCCTGTCCGCAAGAACAACCGTAGCCTTGGGCCCTAAGTTTCTATAAGCATAATCGACAAGGTCCCTCAAAGACTTTTTATCCTGCACCCTGTTGACGGCATCAAAGGGGATCTCGGGTCTTTTTTCGACAATCTGAAATATATAGTATTTTTCTTCTGATAAAACAATTCCGCTTATCCCGCCTTCATCAAGAGAAAAAACCTTGTCGGCTTCCGCCTCGGTGACGTTGAAAATTCTTCCGAATTCCTCCTTCCTCAAAAGGCCTATACTGGCATTTGCCTCCGCCCCTGAGCTTTCCGAATACCCGGCTGCTATCTTAGAAAAAGATTCGCCGTTATTAATCCTGTCAAGAACCGACTTTGCGTCCTCTTCCGAAGAAGCCATTATACTGCCCATCCTTATAATATTATCCTTGGGAATAATCTCCCAGAGCAGAATGCGGCCTGTTGTCGTGCTAACAAGCTTTCCATCCATCCGGACAGTTATTTTTGCGTGAAGATCTATAGCTCCTGAATCGTAGGCGGAACGTACCTCTTCGGGACCGGCAAATATTTTACCATCGCCTCTTGAGCCTGAAACCCCTCTTGTCATGTAATATATCCCGAGGACAATATCCTGGGTCGGAACAATAATCGGGCTTCCGTTGGCAGGCGAGAGGATATTGTTGCTTGACAGCATCAAAACGCGCGCTTCGATCTGCGATTCGACGGAAAGCGGTATATGGACAGCCATCTGGTCGCCGTCAAAGTCGGCATTAAATGCCGTACATACAAGAGGATGAAGCTGAATCGCCTTACCCTCAATAAGAATCGGTTCAAATGCCTGAATACCCAGACGATGAAGAGTCGGAGCACGGTTAAGCATTACAGGGTATTCTTTTACAACCTCATCAAGAGTATCCCACACTTCAGGGATTTCCCTCTCAACCATCTTTTTGGCGCTTTTTACCGTGGAAACAAGGCCTTTCTTCTCCAGACGGTAATAAACGAAAGGTTTAAAAAGTTCGAGAGCCATCTTTTTAGGCAGACCGCACTGGTGCAGTCTCAGGTTGGGGCCGATTGTAATAACAGTTCGCCCTGAATAATCGACGCGTTTGCCGAGGAGATTCTGGCGGAACCGGCCCTGCTTTCCTTTTAAAGTATCGCTTAATGATTTTAAAGGCCGCTTGTTTGTCCCGGTAATAACCCTGCCGTGCCGTCCGTTATCAAACAGAACATCAACCGCCTCCTGAAGCATTCTTTTTTCATTTCGTACAATGATATCCGGAGCTTTTAAATCGATCAATCTTTTTAATCTGTTGTTGCGGTTGATTACTCTCCTGTAAAGATCATTCAGGTCGGATGTTGCAAATCTTCCGCCTTCGAGAGGTACAAGCGGCCGCAGATCGGGTGGGAGGACAGGGATTGCATCCATTATCATCCAGACCGGATTTACTCCCGAGCGCCTGAAAGCGTCAACAATCTTCAGGCGCTTTGAAAGTTTCTGCCTTTTTGCGACAGAGCTTGTAGTCTTGATTTCGGTTCTCAGTTCTTTATAAAGGGTATCAAGATTGATATCTTCCAGCAGATGTTTGACGGCTTCAGCCCCAATTCCCGCTTCAAATTTCGCACCGTGTGTTTCAAGAGCCTCGCGGTATTTATCATCAGAAAGAAGCTGACACTTCGTAAGCGGTGTGTCTTTCGGATCCAAAACTATATAGCTGTCGAAGTATAAAACCTTTTCCATGCTCTTTAATGTGAGATCCAGAAGGTTTCCTATCTTGCTCGGAAGGCTTTTTAAAAACCATATGTGCGCAACCGGCGTAGCAAGTTCGATATGTCCCATCCTTTCTCTGCGAACCTTCGACTGAATAACCTCAACACCACATTTTTCACAGACAACCCCTCTGTGTTTCATTCGCTTGTACTTGCCGCAGTTGCACTCATAGTCTTTGGTGGGACCAAAGATTTTTGCGCAAAAAAGCCCGTCTCTCTCCGGCTTGAAAGTCCGGTAGTTTATTGTCTCCGGTTTTTTAATCTCGCCAAAAGACCACTGCCGGATCTGTTCAGATGAAGCCAAAGCGATCTTAACACCGGAATACCGTTTCGGATCAATTGGTTTCGCAAAGAAATCGTATAAGGTTTCCAAATTCTACTCCTTATTTCCTTCTATAAGAGTTATGTCTAAACCCAGACTCTGTAATTCCTTTGTCATTACCTTGAAAGACTCGGGAATGCCTGGTTCAAGCATGTTCTGACCTTTCACTATTTTTTCATACATTCTTGTCCTTCCGGCCATATCATCGGATTTTACGGTCAGGAATTCCTGCAATGCATGAGCCGCTCCGTATGCCTCCATTGCCCATACTTCCATTTCTCCGAGTCTCTGGCCTCCAAACTGGGCTTTTCCTCCCAGCGGCTGCTGCGTAACAAGTGAATAGGGGCCGATGGAACGGGCATGGATCTTATCATCTACAAGATGATGTAGCTTCAACATATACATCGTTCCGACAGTAATTCTCCCTTTAAAGGGATTGCCGGTCCGACCATCGAAAAGTACCGCCTGCCCGGTCGGACATAATCCGGCTTCTTCCAGAAGCACTTTAATTTCAGATTCTTTTGCACCATCAAAAACAGGTGTTGCCATGTGAACCCCGTTTTTATAATAGGCTGCAAAATCACACAGCTCATTATCATCCATTTTCCCTATAGCTTTGTTTAGTGAAGGATCGGCAAATATCTTTTTTATTTTATCGCGAAGCGCCCTGATATTGTTTTCTTCAATAAACATGTTCAGCTGTTCGCCAAGGCCTTTTGCTGCACGCCCGAGATGAATTTCAAGAATCTGCCCCACGTTCATTCGTGAAGGCACTCCAAGGGGATTTAAAACCATATCCACCGGTGTTCCGTCTTCAAAATAAGGCATATCCTCCTGAGGAAGAATCCTTGAAACCACACCCTTGTTACCGTGCCTGCCGGCCATTTTATCCCCTACGGAAAGCTTCCTTTTCATGGCAATATATACTTTAACCATTTTAATGACGCCTGGTGGGAGATCATCACCTTTTTCATACCCGCCAATCTGTTTTTCAAAATTCTGCCTGCAGAGTTCGCACTGATTCCTGTACCCTTCAAGAAGATCATGCAGTTTCTCGGTAGTCTCGGCATCCTTCAAAACAACCCCTTCCAGTTGGGCGACAGGCACATCCGCAATTATGCCGGAAGCTATCTTATCGCCCTTTGCAATAAAAACCTTTTTACCCTTTTTAACCGGAGTGATGCATATTTGGCCATTTAATATTTCTTGTATCTGTCCGCGGGCTATCTCTTCAATCACATCAAGCTCATCATCGCGGTTTCTCTCCAGCACCTTTATCTCCGACTCCTCTATCCGCAAGGTCCGGTCATCTTTTTCTATACCGCGCCTGGCAAAAACCTTCGCATCAATTACAATACCATCAACTCCGGGAGGAACCCTTAGGGAAGTATCTTTTACATCACCCGCCTTTTCTCCGAATATCGCCCGGAGAAGTTTTTCTTCGGGCGAAAGCTGCGTTTCTCCTTTCGGCGTTATCTTGCCTACCAGAATGTCACCCGACCCTACCTCGGCTCCAAGCCTTATAATGCCGCTTTCATCGAGATCTTTTAATGCCTCATCCCCAACATTTGGAATATCGCGTGTAATATCCTCCTTGCCCAGCTTGGTATCTCTTGCGACAATTTCAAATTCTTCAATGTGAACCGAAGTATAAACGCCGTCTCTGACAAGCCTTTCGCTTACGAGGATCGAATCCTCGAAATTAAACCCTCCCCAGGGCATGAAGGCTACCGTTACATTCTTCCCCAGAGAAAGCTCGCCTTTTTCCGTTGCAGGCCCGTCCGCGATAATCTCCCCGGCTTTCACAAGCTGCCCTTTTTCGACTATTGGCCGCTGGTTGAAACAAGTGTTCTGGTTGGAACGCATATACTTTGACAGGCCGTAAATTGTAACATGATTTTCATAACCTTTTTCAGAAGGATCATGCGATAAAATTATCCGTGAAGCGTCAACAGACTCCACAGCCCCGTCCCGGACAGCTACAATTGTGACACCTGAATCCTTCGCCACAACATCTTCTATGCCTGTACCAACAAGCGGTGCTTCATTAATCATAAGAGGGACAGCCTGACGCTGCATGTTTGATCCCATTAAAGCCCTGTTGGCATCATCATTCTCAAGAAAAGGGATAAGCGAAGCCGAAACGCTTACAAGCTGATTCGGAGATACATCCATCATCTCTATCTCCTTTTTCTTGACCATCATGAACTCGCCTGCCACTCGGGCTGTAACAAGCGGGTTTATATACTCTCCCTTTTCATCAACAGGAGCATTCGCCTGGGCGATAGGCAATTCCTTCTCCTCAAAGGCATCAAGAAATTTGACTTCATTTGTAACAGTTCCATTATTAACAAGCCTGTAGGGTGTTTCTATAAAACCGTAATCATTAACCCTCGCATATGTGCTGAGCGAAACGATAAGACCTATGTTCGGGCCTTCAGGCGTCTCGATGGGACATATGCGCCCATAATGTGACGGATGGACATCTCTGACCTCAAAGCCTGCACGTTCACGGGTAAGCCCTCCGGGGCCAAGAGCGCTGAGTCTCCGCTTATGAGTGGTCTCAGAAAGAGGGTTTGTCTGATCCATAAACTGGCTTAACTGGCTTGTTCCGAAAAATTCCTTGACAACTGCCGAAACCGGCTTTGGGTTGATGAGATCATGAGGCATAAGTGCGTCAACTTCCTGTAAACTCATCCTCTCCTTAATGGCCCTTTCCATGCGCACAAGACCGATGCGATACTGGTTTTCAAGAAGCTCGCCTACAGCCCGTATCCGCCGGTTTCCAAGATGGTCGATATCGTCAACCACTCCCTGTGTATCCCTCAAATCTATCAGAGTTTTTGTAGTAAGAAGAATATCCTCTTTTCTTAAAATTTTTAAATCGGGTGAAGACTTAATGCTTAAGCGCTGGTTTATTTTAACCCTTCCTACACCGGAAAGGTCATAATATGCGGTCTTGAAGAACAGGTTATCTATGAAATCCTGGGCAACCTCCGGTGTTGCCGGATTTCCGGGTCTGAGTCTTCTGTATATTTCAACAAGCGCCTCTTCCTTTGAGCCTACTTTATCGACCGCAAGGGTTTTTCTTATAGAGTCACTGCTTGACATACCATCGATAAACAGAAGGTCGAATTCGGTTATGCCGGCATCTTTCAGTTTTGAAAACGATTCGTCGTTAACCGTACTGTTCGCTTTAATCACAGGCTCACCGGTTTTGGGATCTGAAATCGTATATGCAAATGCCCTGTCAAGGATATCGTCCATATTAATGGGTATTGTCCCCAGATTGGAAGATATAAGCTTCTTTATAAGTTTGGGCGTATATGGCCGCCCTTTTTTGGCTATAATTTCTCCTGAATCAGTATCCTTGATATCACGGGTAAATTTTTGTCCTTTGTATAAATCCTCTTTCAATTCCTTGAATATGCTTCTTCCGCGTAAAATTATCCTCTCGGTTTTATAAAAATATGAAAGGAGATCTTCGGGAGTATATCCGAACGCCTTGAAGAATATTGTAACCGGGAATTTACGTCTTCTGTCTATTCTTATGTAAACAATATCTTTCGGATCAATCTCAAGGTCGATCCATGACCCGCGGACAGGGATGATTCTTGAGCTGTAAATAATTTTCCCGCTCGAATGGGTTTTACCCTTGTCGTGGTCAAAAAAAACACCGGATGACCTGTGAAGCTGGCTGACTACTACCCTTTCGGTGCCATTTACAATAAAAGTGCCCCTCCCGGTCATTAGAGGAACTGTTCCGAAATAAATTTCTTGTTCCTTGATATCGCGGATACTTGAAATATCAGTCTCCTTGTTGACATCATAAACAACAAGTCTCACCGTTATGCGAACTGGTATTTCATAAGTCATGCCCCTGTGTATGCATTCCGCAACACCATGTTTTATTTCACCGAATCTGTAGGAAACAAATTCGAGTGATGCGCTCCCCGTAAAATCTTTGATTGGAAATACAGATTTGAATACGGACTGGAGCCCTATATCTTCACGTTTTTCAGGAGGAACATCTATTTGCAAAAAACGTCTGTATGATTCCCGCTGCATACCTATAAGATCAGGTATTTCAACTATCCTCTGAATTTTACCGAAATTCTTTCTTAAACGTTTTTTTGCCGAAAGCCTTTCCGACATGGCATCTCCATTTTTTTATGGGATTTAAAAAAATAAACTACAATTTTTCGTAAAAAGTTCGAATATTTTCATTTAATAAGCTTTTTCACGGATTTTTAAACCCTAAAGCCTTTCATGATTATTACGTGTTACAAAACCTTAATTTCAGGCTGTAAAAATATTTTCATAACCTCAGAAAACAGCATAGCCGCAGAGAGAGAATTCTTCTCCGATGAAGAATTCATCTCCACAGCAACAACTGCGCTTTCTGTTTTTTATTGAAGCTGCTCGCCATAAGAAGCGTAATTTGCGCTCGATGCTTCACTAAAAACACAAAGTTATTTTATATCAATCGCCGGCTACTTTATTTCAACCTGGGCTCCTGCTTCCTCAAGCTGTTTCTTGATTTTTTCAGCTTCTTCCTTTGAAATTCCCTCTTTTACAGGTTTTGGAACTTCATCAACAAGGGTTTTCGCTTCTTTGAGTCCAAGGTTTGTAATAGCTCTGACTTCCTTGATTATCTGTATTTTCTTATCGCCATGTGATATCAGAATAACTGAAAATTCAGTCTGTTCTTCAGCCTGTGAAGCAGCGGGAGGTCCGGCGGCTGCAACCATTGCGACAGGAGCGGCTGCCGATACGCCAAACTTAGTCTCCATCTCCTTGACAAGCTCGGACAGATCAAGAACCGACATATTAGCTATAAATTCAATAACATCTTCTTTGGTAATATTTGACATTTTTATTATTCCTCCAGTTTATTCAAAATCGCAAAATCTGATTATTAAATTGGGACGCTGATTTTCGCCGATACACGCAAATAATTATTCTATTGGTTCTTTATATAAAATCCGGGCAATCTGCGTCCAAAAATATAAATTCACCTACTATTAAAATTATGATATCAAGCTGCCTCTTTCTTTTCTTTTATTGCCTGCAAGACATACAAGAATTTCTTTGGTACTCCACCAAGAGTCCTTACGAATGATGCCGACACACCGTTCATTGCCGAAAGCAACATGCTTAAAAGTATCTCGCGTGAAGGCATGGTCGATAATGCCTTGATAGAATTAAAATCAAGCACCTTGCCGTTTAATACACCTGCTTTGATTATCAGGTTTTTGTTGGTCTCGGCAAATTTCATAAGTATTTTTGCGGGAACAACAGGATCTTTGTAGCCTAATGCAATCGCGGTGGGTCCCTTAAATTTGTCCTTTATAAGAGCAGCTTCCGTATCTTCAGATGCCCTGTCAAGAAGAGTATTTTTCACTACTCTGTATTCTATTTCAAATTCCCTCAGTTTCTTCCGCAAATCGCTGATGGCTTCAACATTAAGGCCTTTGTAATCTGTTGCAATTACAACCTTGGATCTCGAAAATTTGCCGTGCAAATCTTCTGTAATCCGTTTCTTTTCTTCTATCTTCATATATTATAACACCCCCTTCCTGAGTCTGTGCAAAACCGGAGGTCTAAATGCGATTGTCGTAACTGCCTGATCCAAGTATTTATATTTTTTATATATTAATTAATCAGGCAACCGCAATCCGTCTCTGCAGGCCGGCAATGCCGCTTAAGCACAATGCAAATGTACACCTACGGTCTTTGACAGGATTATATTATCATTATTGATAATATTATAACATTATCCGAAACTGATTCATGTCTGTAACAACTCGAACCAATTACGGAAGGGCTTTTGATAAAACCCTTACAATCTGCCTCACAAAACAATATCTGACGGTAGCCGTCGTTCAAAAATAACATTAACATTGAAATGCCGTAACCGGCATAAGAAGCCGAAATAAAATAGTCAGAAATGTAACGCTTATTTCGTAACAGATCCTAAGAATCAAGCCACTGACACTTCCCCGAACAAAAAATGCTATTTTGCCAAATCCTTTATCGATGACACATCGATCTTGATACCCGGTCCCATTGTTGTTGAAACAGCCAGCCCCTTTAAATATATCCCCTTGCTTGAGGAAGGCTTCAACCGGATAATCATATCCAGGAAAGCTGAAAGATTCTGAACAAGCTTGTCTGTCCCGAATGAAACCTTACCCATCGGCACATGGACAATCCCGGCTTTTTCAACCCTGAATTCTATCTTGCCTGCTTTCAGCTCCTTTACGGCCCTCGCTACATCGAATGTAACTGTTCCCGTCTTGGCGTTAGGCATAAGTCCTCTTGGACCAAGAAGCTTTCCAATCTTTCCAACAGCGCCCATCATATCCGGTGTTGCTATAGCCTTGTCGAAGCCGAACCATCCTCCCTGTATCTTTTCAACCAGTTCATCGTTTCCGATAAAATCTGCACCGGCTTCAAGGGCCTCTTTTTCCTTCTCCCCTTTTGCAAATACAAGAACCTTGACTTCTTTGCCTATTCCATTCGGCAAAACGACCGTCCCTCTTACCATCTGATCTGCATGCCTCGGATCAACACCAAGGCGGACGGCGACATCAACAGTTTCATCAAATTTGGCATATGCTGAATCGATTGCCGCCTTTACAGCAGCAGCAAGATCATTTTTTGCTTCGGCAATAATCTTCGTTTTAGCCTCTGTATATTTCTTCCCCCGCTTCGGCATTTTACTTTATTCACTCCTTTTCATCTTTAGGAGCCATTACGAAATAACCATTATATTTCTGGCGATTTCGTTACGGCTTCTTATGCCGGTCCCGGCATTTTAATATTACAGTTATTTTGGAACGATGGCTTAACCTATCTCTATCCCCATGCTTCTTGCCGTTCCAGCAATTATCTTGAAGGCAGCAGCAGGATCATTTGCGTTTAAATCCACCATTTTCAACTTTGCAATCTCTTCCACCTGTTCCCGTGTGACTTTAGCCACTTTTTCTCTTTTAGGATCACTTGATCCTTTTGCTATTTTCGCCGCTTTTTTCAAAAGTATGGAGGCAGGCGGTGTTTTTGTTATAAAAGTAAAAGATCTGTCCTGATAAACAGTTATAACAACAGGTATAACCATCCCCTCCTCATTAGCAGTTCTTGCGTTAAAAGCCTTGCAAAATTCCATTATATTTACACCATGCTGCCCGAGAGCAGGTCCGATAGGCGGAGATGGATTTGCTTTTCCGGCCACAACCTGCAATTTAATCAATACCATTACCTTTTTCGCCATTTTCTTTTTTCACTCCTGATGCTATATCTTTGTAACCTGCACGAATTCCAATTCTACCGGCGTTGAACGTCCGAATATGCTTACCAGCACCCTGATTTTACCCTTTTCAGGATTAACCTCCTCAACAACGCCGTTAAAATTCATAAAAGGACCGTCTATTACCCTTATTTCATCTCCTGTTTCAAAATAGTATTTCGGCTTCGGCTTAAGCTTTCCGGCCTCCATACGACTTAAAATCTGTTTGGCCTCTTCATCCGAGATGGGCGTGGGCTTCTCTCTTCCTCCCAGGAAACCGCTAACCTTTGCAGTATCATTCACTATATGCCAAGTTTCATCATCGAGCTCCATCTTTACCAGAATATACCCCGGATAAAACTTCCGGGTGGATGTCTTTCTTTTCCCTTTTACAAGCTCGACTATCTGCTCCGTGGGAACAAGCACCTCTCCAAACTTTTCGGGACGGCTGTACGCTGTTATCTTTTCCTCCAGCGCAGTTTTCACTTTGCTTTCAAATCCCGAATATACGTGGACTATATACCACTTTAGAGCCACTCTTAGTTCTCCTCATTCTTAGGGGCCGTTACGAAATAACTATTACATTTCTGACCATTTCGTTACGGCTCCTTATGCCTTTCACGACATTCCAATGTCACGGTTATTCTTGAACGATGTCTTATCGAAGAACAACACGGACAAGGCTTGACAGCCCTATATCAACCACACCAAGGAAAAGCGAAATAATCACGACCAGAATAATAACGACGACAGTGGAACCAAGCGCCTGTTTCCGGGAAGGCCACGTAACTTTCTTAAGTTCAATTTTAACTTCTCTAAGAAACTGTAATGCCTTGTCGATATAAGTGTTTCTTTCTTTATCCTGTATAGTTTTCGTTCCGGTTAATACTTTTTTTTGCGGTAATATTTGTATCTTTTTTGTATCAGCAGAAGAATCCGGAATAAAAATTGATTTCTTCAAGCCATTACTTGTTTCCTGAGGAGTTGCAGGTGTATCGGTGCTGTCTTGCTTTGTCTTTTTTTTATTGCTTGTGGTTTTTTTCCTTAGTAACCGTGCCATTGTGCTCCTGTAACTTGATATCTCCGAATAAAAAAATCACCAAGAAATATATCCGACCAATTTTAAAAATATTTGGCAGGCCAGGAGGGATTTGAACCCCCAACACCCGGATTTGGAGTCCGATGCTCTGCCGTTAGAGCTACTGGCCTGCACGCCTAATTATTTAAACTCTGTTCCTTTAACAATACCGACGGATTAAATAAATAATTTTATTTCGTTTCTTTATGAACAGTATGCTTTCTGCAAAATCTGCAGTATTTGCTGAATTCCAGCTTGTCCGGCGTAGTTCTCTTATTTTTTGTTGTGGTATAATTTCTTCTTTTACATTCACCACATGCCATAGTAATAATTACTCTCACTTGACAACTCCTTAACTTTTATCCCAGTATTTCGCTGACTACGCCGGCGCCAACCGTCCGGCCGCCTTCCCTTATCGCAAACCGAAGCTCTGTCTCCATCGCTATCGGCGTTATAAGCTCTGCCGTTATCGCTACATTATCCCCGGGCATCACCATCTCCACTCCCTCGGGCAATGTCAATATCCCCGTTACATCCGTCGTCCTGAAATAAAACTGCGGCCTGTACCCGTTGAAAAACGGCGTGTGCCTCCCGCCTTCCTCCTTGCTCAATATGTATACCTCGGCCTTGAACTTCGTATGCGGCGTTATCGAACCAGGCACCGCCACTACCTGCCCTCGCTCAACTTCCTCACGCTTCGTGCCTCGCAACAATACCCCTATATTGTCTCCCGCACGACCCTCATCCAACAGCTTCCGGAACATCTCTACTCCCGTGCATACCGTCTTGATCGTGGGCCTGATACCAACTATCTCCACATTATCCCCTACGTGAACTATCCCACGGTCAACTCGGCCCGTTACCACCGTCCCACGCCCCGATATGCTGAATACATCCTCTATCGGCATCAAAAACGGCTTGTCTACATCACGCACAGGCTCCGGGATAAATGAGTCTATCGCATTCATTAACTCAAATATGCATTTCGCTTCCTCGCTGTCCGGATTATCGCTCTCAAGCGCCTTTAAAGCACTCCCACGCACTATCGGCGTATCATCCCCGGGAAACTCATACTTGTCCAAAAGCTCCCTCAACTCAAGCTCTACAAGCTCTATCAACTCCTTGTCATCCACCATGTCGCACTTGTTCAAAAAAACAACTATCTTCGGCACCCCAACCTGCCTCGCAAGCAATATGTGCTCCCGTGTCTGCGGCATCGGCCCGTCATCAGCTCCTACCACCAGTATCGCTCCGTCCATCTGCGCCGCACCCGTTATCATGTTCTTGATATAATCGGCATGCCCAGGACAGTCCACATGCGCATAATGACGCTTCGCAGTCTCATACTCAACATGCGCAGTCGCTATCGTTATCCCACGCTCCTTCTCCTCAGGCGCCTTGTCTATCTGATCAAACGGCACATACTCCGCCAGACCCTTTAATGCGCAATGCTTCGTTATCGCTGCCGTCAATGTCGTCTTCCCGTGATCGATATGACCTATCGTCCCTACGTTTACATGCGGCTTCGTCCTCTCAAACTTCTTCTTTGCCATATACAGTGCCCTCCCCTTTTTATCAAAGGAGCTTATTGAAATTTATAATACTACCATCTGAAATGTGCAAACGCCTTGTTCGCCTCTGCCATTTTATGAGTATCTTCTTTTTTCTTTATTGAAGAACCCCTTTTGTTGGCGGCATCCATGATTTCTCCAGCCAGCTTGCTTGACATGCTTTTTTCAGTTCTCTGATGGGCATATGTTATTATCCATCTTATTCCAAGAGCGGTTCGTCGTGCCGGCCTTATTTCAGTGGGGACCTGATATGTAGATCCGCCAACCCGCCTCGACTTGACTTCTATCATCGGCTTTACATTATCCAGCGCTTGTTCAAATACCTTTATCGGAGCCTCACTTCCTTTTTTCCCAATAATGTCGAGCGCCTCATAAAGTATAGCTTCTGCAAGACTTTTTTTTCCGTCCTTCATTATTGCTTTAATGAATTTCGTGACAACCTTGTTGTCATATTTGGAATCAGGAACAATAACCCGCTCAGGTACATCTCTTCTTCTCGGCATATATCACACCATTTGTTTCTGTTTATTTTAATATATTTGAGGCAAAATCACTTTGGTTTCTTCGCCCCGTACTTTGATCTGCCCTTCCGTCTGTCGTCCACCCCGAGCGTATCGAGGGTTCCCCTTACAATATGATATCTTACACCAGGAAGGTCTTTGACTCGTCCTCCCCGTACAAGAACAACCGAATGTTCCTGGAGATTATGCCCTACTCCCGGAATGTATGCTGTAACTTCAGAACCCGATGTAAGCCTTACTCTTGCCACTTTCCGCAAAGCTGAGTTGGGCTTCTTTGGAGTCGATGTATATACCCTTGTACATACACCTCTTTTCTGAGGAGCTCCTTTTAGAGCAGGAGTTGTAATCTTCCTGGTAACCTTGCTCCTTCCTTTCCTCACTAACTGGTTGATTGTAGGCATATTCCCCTCTAAAAATATTATAATTTCGTAAATCATAAAGACTTAACAAAAAGA
>RPRI01000120.1 GCA_003818505.1 Desulfobacteraceae bacterium
GCCTTGAAGAAAAATCCCTGAGTTTCAGGGGGGGACATATCGCGAAAACCCCGCTTAATTTTTTTATCCTCGAGGCGAGCTCAAGCGCAAGGCCGGCGCCGTTTGAAAAACCTCCCACCACAACCCGCCTGCATATTGCGCTCAGCAACGCGTACCCGTCTTCAACCGATTTTATCCATTCCTCGTATTTTCTGCCCGCGAGGTCTTCGGGAGAAGTGCCGTGTCCCCTGACACGCGGAGCGTAAACCCATACTCCCAGCCCCCCGAGGTATCCGGCAAGCTCCTTCATCTCAGATGGAGCCGCCATGTAGCCGTGTACAAGCAACACCCCGAGTTCCGCGGATTTCCCTTTCACCAGATACGGCATCCCGATTTCGCTCCTCTTCGATTCGCCGGCAATAAGGAATCTCCTGTAATCTTCGTCAAATTCTTTTAAAGCCCTGTCCAGAAGATATTCCGATACCCTCTTCTTTATCAGGAATCCGGGCTGCAGTGAAATGCGCCTGATCCGTTTCTGGAGGCCTGCCAGGGGCTCCAGTTCATTCGCCATCACGGCGACGGGATTTTCAATTCGAACCCTGTGAAAATCAAACGGGAAGGAGAGCTTTAAAGTATCTTTGATAATGAATCCGCCCTCTCTTTTCACAACTCCTTTTTTTTCCGCAACCGAGATGAAATCGCTGAATTTATTATACCTGTCATCTGTCAGAAGATGAACCTGGTCTTCCATCAGGCTCTTGTGCATAAAGCATCCCGCATCTTTAATATCGCAGGTTGATACGAGAAAAACCCTCCTCTTCAAATCATCCTCGTCTATCTTTTTAAACGGCATTTTCATCAGTATCGAGGCAAAAAGATGGTCATGATTTACGGTGGTCATGCTGTAAATTGATTCCATGTACCTTTGCATGATATTGAGGGCCGAGTTTTTCATCAGGCGCTTTGAAGGTATGGGATCATCAAAGTTTATGGGTTTCCTGTAATTTATATCCCTTCTTATGAAAAAATTCTTTGTATATTTATTGATATCTATCGGATCACCGAACCTTATATCAATATCGACTCCGGAGAGAAGCATTGTCCCTTCGGTCATTATCTCTTCCGTTATACGTTCCGGTAAGTTATCGACAAGATATTCGGCAAGCCTGTTCAAAGCATTTTCATAACCCCTTATCGGGTAATAGGTCGCATTGACTGGAACGATAAAGGTGTTTCTTTCAAAAACCGGTTCCATGGCATCTATTCCGAACATATCTGCGGTTCGCCTCGCTTCATCAGGCATGACCTGGGCCATTTTTCTCATGCGCTGCCTGTAAAATTCGGTTCTCAATGCAAGGGTGGCAGCGCCCGTATGGGGCGGATGCTTCCCTCCGGCATATGAGATCATGAATTTTCCCTTTTCTATAATCTTTTTGTCTTTTACCATCATGCCTTCGGGAAATATTATCCAGGAAGCCTCTCCGGTGAGAAGGCTCTTCACGACAAGATGATCCCGGTCAGGGTCCCTGGTTGAAACGGCGCCGACCTTTTCCAGCAAATCCCCGAAAGTTCCCCTGAAAAGGGAATAATCGGCAAGAGACCATACAGGAACATTATTTGTAAGATTGTATATATGGTAAGGAAGAAAGAGTGTTTCGATACGGGTAAAGTGGTTTATGACGAAGATGATCGAGCCGTCGGGTATCTTTTCTTTCCCGTGGATGTATATCCTCGCCTTTGAGAGACCGGCAAGGGTCTTTATCGCAAAACCAGCCATTTTGTAGGCAAAACGGTTCATGCTTTTCCCGGTTCCTTTTTCAAGGTATTGGTGGAATTGTAAAAAGTCACAAAAGCGAAATAATTTTATTAAACCACGAAGATCACGAAGCGCACGAAGTTGAAAACATTATATATTCTGTTTCTTTCTTCCCGTTCTCCAAAAGGATTTGCGACCTTTGCGGTAAAAATTTGAACTTCTTACAAAGCCGTCGTTATTGACAATGCCGGTAAACAGAGATTAATATGAATCTTAAAAAAAATAAAGAGTTGTTTTCACACAGCCCGCATGAGCCTTTACACCGGCCCGGATGTTTTAATAATCGCCCGGTCCGTAAATAGTGTCCATCCGGAAACTAAGCGTGGAACACAGTGAAGTTTCCAATTCGGAAATAGGCAATTTTGGGCAAGCTCAAGGAAATCAAGGGATTGCGCGGAGGCATACTCAATGTATGCCGCACAAGTAATCCCGCGGATTGACACAGAGATCGCACAAAAGGGCCATTTCCGGATGGAAACTAAATAATTTTTCGGAGGTTTAAAGTGTATTCTAAAATACTGGTTTTAAGATTCCCCCAGACGGAAGTCCAGAAACCGATAGTCTGCTATCTTGCAAGAAACTATGATCTTATTTTTAACATATTGAACGCAACCGTTCTCCCGAGAAAAGAAGGAATAATGGTTCTCGAATTGTCGGGATCAAGGAAAAACTTCAACGAGGGAGTTCAATATTTAAAAAGCCAGGGAGTCAGCGTTCAGAAAGCCTCGCAGGAGATAAAACGCGACAATGATAAATGCATCCACTGCGGAGCCTGTACATCCGTATGTCCCACAGGCGCGCTTTCGATTAAACGCCCTGAAATGACAGTTAATTTCGATCAGGGCAGGTGCAGTGTATGTGAACTTTGTGTTCCCGCATGCCCTCCCCGCGCGATGAAAATCCGTCCGATAAACACTTCCTTTTTTTAAAACCGCAACACCGGCCGCATGCCCCGCTGCCTGCGGCGGGATCAGCGGGCGAATCTTAAAACCGATCAAAAGCAATTATGATCGAGGATTCCCCGCTGCTTGCGGGAGGGAGCTCCAATGAAGAAAAAGACTGCCATTGCCATAAGCGGGGGAATCGATTCGCTTGTTTCCGCATACCTGCTGAAAGAGGAAGGCTGTGATGTTACGGGAATTCATTTTCTTACAGGTTACGAAGAGTTCGGCAAAGAGGCCGGAACAAAAAAGGAAACAGCTCTCCGGAAAATCTCCGGCCTTGCCGGGCAACTTGACATCCCGATCGAAATTTTAGACTGCAGCAGGGAATTCAAAGCAAAGGTCGTCGATTATTTCAGACACGAATACAGAGCCGGGAAAACCCCCAATCCCTGTCTTGTGTGCAATCCTTTGATTAAATTCGGAACGGTCCTTGATTTTGCTCTAAAACACGGCGCTGAATACCTTGCGACAGGACACTATGCCGGAAAGATCAAAGGCAGCGACGGTTTGTTTCATCTTATAAAAGGAGTGGACAAAATAAAGGAGCAGTCATATTTTCTCTCCTTCCTCACACAGGCACAGCTTGCACGGGCTGTTTTCCCTCTTTCCGGGTTTACAAAGCAGGAAGTAATAAGTCTCGCGGGCGAGAAAGGGCTCCTTCCAGCCTTTGAAAGTGAAAGCCAAGACATATGCTTCATAAAAGAGATGAGCTACGGCAGGTTTCTATCGCAGGAAACAGGATTTGCGCCCGAACCCGGAGCCGTGGTCGACATCAGCGGAAAAAGAATAGGAAGCCACGGGGGAATCCATCTCTTTACAGTCGGGCAGAGACGCGGGATTAACTGCCCCGCCGCCGAACCCTACTATGTCATCAGTACGGATGCGGAAAAAAATCTTGTAGTCGTAGGCTCAAAAGATGATCTTTTGAAGGACAGGTGCCGTGTAACAGGCATAAACTGGATATCAGAAGAGCAGAGATCTCCGGTCGAAGTTCATACAAGAATACGCTACCGCAACAATGCCGTAATATCAACCCTGATTCCGGAAGGAAGGAACAGTGCAACCGTGATCTTCAGAAGCCCCCAGCAGGCTGTCACTCCCGGACAGGGTGCGGTATTTTATCGGGAAAATGAAGTTTTAGGCGGAGGGTTTATTGATGGATTCGTCCATCAACAGGCCGAGGGAGAGTAAGCCCCGGCCTGGGGTGAGGGTGGAACCTCTTAAACTTACTTCAAGCGGCGGGAGAGGGGAAACCTTCTCCCGCCAAGGAATAATTTGTTTTTTTAACTTTTTACGAAGGTATATTTACAGATAATGCCTGAATTCATTACAACGACCATAGGGTGCAAAGTCAACCAGTGCGAATCCGAATCCATTGCAAAATCCATGATTTCATCAGGGTGGACTGAGTCAGTAGATAAAACCGGCGCTGACGTATGCATAATAAACACCTGCACCGTAACCCAAAAGGCATCGATGCAGTCAAGACAGGCCATAAGGCAGGCTATACGATCAAACCCGGAAGCCTTGATAATCGTAACCGGATGTTATGCCGAAACCGAGCCTGATGAATTAAATAAAATCGGGGGAATAAGCCTGATAATAGGGAATAAGGAAAAAGAGAAGATTGCTGAAATAATAAAGAGCGTGTTCGAGTCTCGGGCGCACTCCGGAACGCCTGCTCCCGCGGTACGCCAGGGCGGCAGAACAAGGGCTTTTTTAAAAATCCAGGATGGTTGTGACTCTTTCTGCACTTACTGCATAGTCCCGTACGCGCGCGGAAAAAGCCGCAGCGTGCAGGTTCAGTCAGTGATTGAAAGCGTAAACGCTTTAAAGAAAGCTGGATACAGGGAAGTCGTGCTTTCAGGAATACACCTCGGCAAATTCGGGCAGGACCTCTTTCCGGCAGCAACTCTTACCGAACTGCTTGAACTGATAACAAACCCATCTCTTATCGACCGGGTGCGTTTAAGCTCCATAGAACCGAATGAGCTTACCCCGGAGATAATAAAACTTGCGGCTGAATCAGGCAAAATCTGCCACCATTTTCATATCCCTCTGCAGAGCGGAGACAACGGGATACTGAAAAGAATGCACAGGCCGTATTCACGCGAATATTTCAAAGACCTTGTCCTCCTGATAAAAGAATCGATGCCGGATGCGGCAATAGGAGTCGACATCCTGGCCGGATTCCCGGGCGAAACCGATGATGCTTTCCGCAACACGTATTCTCTTATAGAAGAACTTCCGGTAAGCTATCTCCATGTTTTTCCTTTCTCAGCACGCAAAAAGACGCCTGCCTTCGACTATCCGGAACAGGTTCCCGCCAGCGTCATAAAGGAACGATGCACACAAATGCGCAGGCTCGGCGAATCAAAAAAAGCCGATTTCTACCAAAAGGCCGTCGGTACTGTGACTGATATCCTGATTGAAGAGAAACGGGATGAAAAGAGCGGGCTGTTGAAAGGAATATCTTCAAATTATATTTCTGTCCTTATTGCTGGCAATGAGCGTATCAAAAACAGGATTGTCAAAGTGCGTATCAATAAAGTTATTGGGAAATCTGCAAAAGTAGAAACGGAAGACGGTAAAATATAAGTTGCATCACGAACAACTTTGATTTATATTTACAAATAGTTCTCCGGTTTGTATTAATAATGATATCATCGTAAAAAGTCCAGATAACTTAAGTTTGCCAAATCGGGACATGTAGACGCAAACAGAAGTCGCTTTATTGAAGCTCCCCGCCGCAGAGCGGTCGGGGAATCTTCGACCGTAAGGAATATAATCTGTTTTTAATTCGCTCGCTAACTCCGCCGCAAGCAGCGGGGATTGCGCTCGCTGTTTCAGTTCAAATCGATAGTGTCGGGATCCGTTTTTCCAATTGAAGGATTAAATTTAAAATGAGTGCCGCCGCTTCCGAAGAAATAAAAATTAAAAACAAGATCCAGGAAGCAGAGACCTATTATTCCATGGGTATGCTTAATGATTCATTGAGCATTTATGACCAGATACTTGCGTCAAGCGCAGCAATCGACACTGAAGAGCTGGCCCGTATTAGGGAAAGAGTAAACCAGTTGAAAAACGAGGTATTAAACAACAAGACGAAGACAGCCCCCAGACTATCGGAAGGGGATCTTTCTTTAATTAAAAAAACGATGTCCGCCGCCAAGAGCGTGAAAGATATAATAAACAACGCGTCAGCCCTGAAAGAGCTCGGCCTTCTCAGAGAGACCGCTGCAGAATATGAAAAACTGCTTGAATTCGACTGCTCGAAAGAGGACTACACTCCGGTAAAGATTGTTGTAGAAGTCCTCTCAACTCTTTTTAAAACTGAACCGCATGATGCTGTTATCGGAAATGCCGACAGGATTATCTCCGAAAATAAAATATCGAACAGGGATGCCTCACAGATAAAACTGTGGCTCGGCGCTGAGATGGAGAAAAAGGGCCGCAATGATGTTGCTGTTTCATTATTCAGGGCGGCTCTCAGCATTGATCCTGAAAATGTGGAAGCAGGCAAAAAACTCAATTTTTTGATTTCGAATCTCTCCAATATTTCAAAGTATGATTATCTTCTCGATTCATCCATAGCAACCCAGGCTCAGCTTCAAAAAGCACTCGAATCTTCAAAGAAAACAGGCAAGAGTATTGAACTTGAGCTTATTGAAAACTTCAATTTGAAAAAGGAGGATGTAGGCAAATCACTTTCGCTCTTCTACAATTGCCCGTTTAAAAGTTTTAATACTGAACTTCCTGTACCTGTCGAGCTTATCAGCAAAGTGAAAAAATCCTTTCTTATTCACTATTTATGGGTGCCATTGAGCTGGGGAAAGAATTTCACCGAAATTCTTGTTGATGATCCAAAGGATTTGAGAAAAACAGACCATATAAGAGCTCTGATGTCAAACCAGAACATACAGTTTTGCGTCGGAATCAAAGAAGATATATTAAAATACATAGACCGCTTTTTCTCCGCGGAAAAGCCTTCCGACATAATGGAAGCTACGCTTGAAAATCTTGACAAACTCATACCGGATGTATCTTTTGAGTTCGAGGAAGAGGCAGAGACTGATAAAGATATTGTCGATGAATCATCCAGCCAGGTTGTAAGGCTTGTTGACCAGGTGCTTATAACTGCTTACCGAAAAAAAGTATCCGATATTCACATCGAGCCCTCCCCTCTAACGAAAAAAACCCGGATACGCTTCAGGATGGACGGGGTCTGCCATGAATATCTTCAAGTTCCCAATGCAATGGCCCCTGCATTACTCTCAAGGCTGAAAATAATGGCGGGGCTCGATATTGCCGAAAGGCGGCTCCCCCAGGATGGCAAAATTAAGATGAAACGGAAAGGGGTGCCTGTTTTCGAGCTGCGCATGTCGACCATGCCGACTGCAGGCGGATTTGAAGACACGGTTTTAAGAATTCTTGCCAAGGCAGGCGCCATGAAACTGGATGATATGGGACTAAATGAACGCAACCTGGCAATCTTAAAAAAAATCATCAGCCAGCCCTACGGGCTTGTACTTGTTGTCGGGCCCACAGGTTCTGGGAAAACCACCACACTTCACTCCGCTCTGGGCCACATAAATAAACCTGAAATTAAGATATGGACGGCTGAAGATCCGGTTGAAATATCCCAGCCCGGATTACGGCAGGTAGAGGTCAAGTCAAGAATTGGACTTGACTTTGCGAGGGTCATGCGCGGATTCCTGAGACTCGATCCGGATGTAATCATGATAGGCGAAATGAGAGACAAGGAAACGGCTTCAATAGGTGTTGAAGCATCTTTAACCGGCCACCTCGTTTTTTCAACCCTTCATACGAACAGCGCGCCCGAAACAGTGACAAGACTTCTCGATATGGGGCTTAACCCTCTTAACTTCTCCGACGCTTTTTTAGGAGTCCTTGCGCAGAGACTCACCAGGAGATTGTGCTCAAGCTGCAAAAAGCCTTTCAATCCTTCCCGGGAGGAATTTGATGATATTATTTCAGACTATGGGAGGGAAAAATTTGCAGCAACCGGCCTTGAATATACATCCGATCTTATTCTCTATCGTACCGGCGGTTGTGAAGAGTGTTCAGGCTCCGGCTACAAGGGACGAATGGGAATACACGAACTTATGGAAGGCACTCCGGTAATGAAAAATCTTATAAAAAGAGCCGCAAACACCGAAGAGTTGTTTGAACAGGCATACAAAGAGAATATGACCACATTAAAACAGGATGGAATCATGAAGGTTTTTAAAGGTATGACCGATATAAACGAGATCAGAAGAGTCTGTATAAATTAATTTTATATTATAATCAAAAATTACTGTTATTTTGTTTTTCTCTTGAGAGATTTTTATTTTTATGTGAGAAATGATATAGTTAAATATTTTGTACGGAATTTATGACAAAACACCTTGCAAAAAATTGAAAGGTGAAATTATGCCCAAAACAGCACTTGTAGTAGATAATGATTTCTTTTTTGTAGAATTTTTAGGAGAACTACTCGAAAAAAGAGGATATGTTATTATAAAGGCGTATGACGGCAAGGAAGGGATCTCAAAAATTCAAAATGAAAAAATTGATCTTATGTTTGCCGACATTGTAATGCCCAAAATTGATGGATCGGGACTTATCAGTTTCGTGAGGACGAAATATCCTGAAAAGTGTTTTCCGATTGTTGCTGTTTCCGGTACGATAATAGAGCATCTTGGCTCTCTCAATAAAATCGGCGCCGATCATTACATAGCAAAGGGGCCGATGGAAAAAATGGCTGCCAAGGTAAATGAATTAATGGACAAAATCGATTCCAATTCTTTCGCAGCACAGGATACGGAAAGCATCATGGAATCGGGAACCCTTTTTCCAAGACGCGAAGCAGTTGATCTCCTTGATTCTCTTCACTTTCATAAATCAATAATAGATTGCCTGGGGATAGGAGTCATCATACTGGACGCCGATACGAGGATCCTGGGAGTAAATAAGGCCGTTATGAAAATATTAAACAGAAACACTTCTGAACTTATAAACTACCTCATAACCGATATATTCTCCAATGATGATAAGCCATTACTTGTTAATGCACTTAAAAAAATAATACACAACCAAGACCTTGATAACACAGAATTTACCACAATCACTGCTTCGGGAAAAACGAGGGTTATCGTTACTCTGCTCATTGTGGACGATAAGAAGATCGGATGGATTCTGGCTCTGGAGGATTATAATAAATGGGAAAAACAAGCATAAGAATCAAACTTATAACTTATTTTTTGATCCTTCTGTTGGTTATTATTGTCGTAATTGAGACAGTAAAAAGAATAACAGGAGATTTTTATCTGGCACAGGGTCTTTCAGTTGCCCTTGCCATGGGAATCGGAACAATATTCGGTATTATTTTTTCACGGTCTCTGACTTTACGGCTGAATAAACTTAGCAACGCCGCCAGAGAAATCAGCGACGGGAATCTGACACGAGATATAGAGGTAATATCGGAGGATGAGATCCGCGATCTTGAAGAAATATTTTCTTTAATGGTCAAACACCTTAGAACTCTGCTTCTTGACATGAAATCTGTTTCCATAAAAATTCATGAGACAAATTCAAACCTTACAAAGCTCGCTAAAAAACTTTTAGAAAGCAGCAATGATATAGACGTTACTGCAAAATCGATAGCTAAAAGCTCTGAAGACCAGACGGAAATAGTACGGAATACCACGATTAAACTCGAAAGCGGAATCAAGGCGATGGATGAGCTTGTAAACCAGTCGTCTCATACTATTTCGAAAGTGGATGAAGCGATAAAAAAGACTCAAAAAGGTGAAACGAATGCCCGCGAAACACTGAGTCATCTCGAGACCGTATTAAAGGAGATGGGCGAGTATTCCCAGCCGATAATAAAGTTGCCCGACAAGGTTGAAAAAATCAAAGTGGTCACCAACGTAATGGAAGCAATCGCCCAGAAGACTGATCTTCTCTCACTGAATGCTTCAATTGAAGCAACAAGGGCCGGAGAATCAGGAAAAGGCTTTGCCATTGTTGCCGAAGAAATACGAAACATGGCCGAGAACTCAAAGCAGTCATCACAGGCAATAACCAGGCTGGTTGAAGATATCCTCACAGACAACAAGTTTCTTAAAGAATTTCTTGTTAAAAATCAGAGAGATCTTGATAAGGGAAGAGAGATCATCCGCGGAATTGTCCAGACCTTCGGCGATATGCTGTATGGTGTAAAAGAAATATTTTCGGAGATTAAGAGCATGGAGGAATCTACAATCAGGCAGGCAAAAGAACTCAGAAGTTTTTCGGATAAATTTAAGGAGCTTGCAAGTTTTGCATCGCAGAATTATAAATCCACCCAGAAAACTACTATTGTAACAAGAAACCAGAAAGTTGAAGTAAAAAAGATTGTAAGCGCCATTAGATTGCTGGACAGACTATCTGAAAAAATGATTGAAACACAACAACTTTTCACCCTGCCGGAACTGCCTAAAGAATCAAAGGAAAATCCGCTCGAAGAAAATCAGATATGAAATTATTTGTTTTTAAATCAAAAGATGAGTTTATCGGAATAGAATCGGATTATGTACACAGGATAATTGACGATTCCAAAGTAACACAGGTGCCTCTTACTCCCGAACCATATACGGGGCTTTTATATCACCGAGGTGAGCTTTTTGATGTAATAAACATGCAGCTTCTGCTTGGATATCAGGCAGACGGATCAGCCGAACCAAACAGGATAATCATCCTTAAATGGCTCGATAAAAAACTGGCCGTTATTCCGGATGAAATCACAGGCATGATATGGATAGATGATGAAGCTGAAAGTAAGAATGAGTACTATCATGAAAATCACAAGATACGCTTGATACGGCCCGATTATATTTGGAAAAAACTATCAGAGCTTTCCTATGGACCTCACAAAATATGAAAAGATATTTGCCCAGGAATCGGGCAAATATTTGAAAGAACTTGAAGATCTGCTGATGCAGGTCGAAAAGAATTTATCAAACCTTGGCCTCTGGGCCGAGATTCACGGTAAGGTTCACTCGATAAAGGGCATGGCAAGAGCCCTGAGCCTGAATAAAATTTCAGATTTGTGTCATTTGATGGAGGAGTGGTGCATAAGCTTTCAGCAAGGCAAATTAATGAGTTCCAAGGCTGCTGTCCAGACCCTCTTTGACGGTTCGGAACTCTTGGGAACTCTTATATCAAAAAGCGGCCGTCTCGACTCGTTTGGAGACCAGAAAGCGTACGACAGTCTGATATCATTATTTCAAAAAATCCCCCCGGAATTATCCGTAACTGCTCCCGAGCCGCAGCCGCCCCCTTCGCCAGCATATGCTCAGCCTATGATTAAAAGCATTGACTATGTTAGAATACGTTATTCTTTTATTGAAGAACTTCTTGGACTCACCCAGGAGGTACAGCTTCTTGCGAAAAGATTCCCTTCATTTTCACAAGACCAGATGTCGTCAGGCCTTAAAAACTGGGTTGACCATTACACGGCTTTAATGAAGGTTCTCTATTTCCAGTTGACTCAGTTAAGGCTGATGCCCGTCGGGGATTTTGCCGATATGTTCAGGAAGAGTATAAGGAACATGGCAAAGGAAAACGATAAAAACATTGATTTTGAAATAATCGGAGGAGAAATACAGGCGGATATAACCCTTCTCGAACGCCTCCGCGAACCTCTTATCCATATATTCAGAAACTGTATAGCACACGGCATAGAGCCTGCTGAAGAACGAACCGGCAAAGGGAAAAATGCCGCCGGCAAAATCACAATCGAGGCGAGAAGCGAAAAAGAGAACCTGTACATCAAAATCCGTGACGATGGGCGGGGAATAAACAAATCCCCGATCATGAAATATCTCCAAGAGAAACAAAATATCACAGATGAAGAGATAGCTGACATGTCTGAAGAGGATATCTTCGACACCATTTTACGCACTGACTTCACATCCTCTTTGGGGGCTACAGAGTTATCCGGACGGGGTATCGGGATGAGCGTTGTAGCCCAGTCTGTCGATTACCTCGGAGGTTCGCTTACAATTTCTTCAAAAGAAGACAAAGGAACAGAATTTTCAATCAAACTTCCCCTTTCACTTTCGATTATTTATGCAATCATATTCTCTGTCGGCAAGTACATACTGGCAATACCGACATTGAGCATAAACTCCATTGACAGGATAGATTTATCTTTTGCCGAAAATCCGGAATTATATTATGATACAAGAAAACTTATGGGAGTTACCGGTGAAAAGAGCGGTTACGCAACAGTACTGAGCCTCAGATATACCGCAGATAATTCCGCTTTCACGGATGGAAAATCCGGCTTGAAATTAATAGTTGATAATGTAATCGGGAACCGCCCTCTCATGGTACTGCCGGTGGGAGAGCTCCTGTCCAGAATAAAGCTTTTTTCAGGAATAGGCATTATGGAAAACGGGGATATTTCGATACTTCTGGATGTCGATAATCTTCCGTAAAATCATAAAAAAGAATTAGAGGGGTCTTAGGCTTCAAGGGTAAAAGAAAAATACTTGGAAATCATAGGACCCTTTCTCCAAATTATTTTGGCGAAAACCATATTTACTAATTTTAAGAGATGGAATCCGGAAGACAAATCATGAATAAAATTCTTGCAGTTGATAACGATGTATTTATCCGGGAATTTCTTACCGATATACTTTCAAACCAGGGTTATAAAGTTGTTACGGCTTCGGATGGCCTGACCGCGCTCGATATACTGAAGACATACACACCCGACGTCATATTTGTCGACCTTGTAATGCCGAATATTGACGGCAAAAAACTCTGTAAAATTATAAGGGGATTAAAGGAGTTTGATAAGACACGGATCATTGTTCTCTCGTCCATAGCCGCTGAAGAAAAAGCTAACATAGTTTCCGTAGGAGCCAACCGCAGCATAGTAAAAGGACCTCTTGCAGAAATGGCACGCAATGTTCTTGACTCAGTTGAAAATCCCGAATCCGATTTTCCCGATAAAGTTACCGGTATTGAAAAAGTCGACAAAAGGGAAATTACCGGCGAATTGCTTTCCGTAAAGATACATTTTGAAGTCATTCTGGAAAAGATGTCCGACGGAATCCTGGAAATCACTGAGGGAAGAATAGTATATGCCAATCCAAGCGCTCTGAACCTGACAAAAATATCTGAAGAGAAACTGCTTGGTTCATATTTCGCGGATCTTTTCGGGAAAAACGACAGAAGCTACATTGATGATCTGATTAATACAGAAGATGGAGACAAGATAACGCACAGCGATAAAAAACTTGCGTTGAATGATTATATTGTAACCCTCGACATGCTCTCTCTTGATGATGAAAAAACAAAAAAAGTTATTATAATAAGGAACATAAGCGACAGAGAATTTGCGGAAAAGGCCCTTCTGCGGCATAATCTCGAGCTCAGCCTGTTAAACAAGGCAAGCCAGGCTGTCAGCTCCTCCCTTGAACTTGACAAGGTTTTTGAAACCGTACTTGAAGAGGTCAGAAACCTTATGTCTGTTTCGGGAACCACCATCTGGCTGACCGATCTAAACACCGGTGAACTGGTATGCCAGAAAGCGACCGGTTCGTGGGGCAGCAGCCTTCAGGGATTACGCATCCCTGAAGGACAGGGCCTTGCGGGATGGGTGGCAGACAACAACAAAAGCCTCCTGGTATCCGACGCAATCAATGACTCCCGCCATTTTAAGGGCGTTGATCTCATGACCGGCACGAGCATGCGCTCCATTCTTGGCGTTCCTATCAGACTAAAAAAAGAGGTGATCGGAGTCCTTCAGGTGGTTGATACAAATCCGGGACGGTTCGATCCGAACCACGTTTCTCTCCTGGAAGCCCTTGCCGGTTCAGCCGCGATATCCATCGAAAATGCCCGCCTTTACCTGCAGGCGCAAAAAGAGATGAGCAGCAGAAAACGCGCGGAAGAATTGTTCCAGCAGAATAAAATCATTGAGGCTATAATAAACAGCCTTCCGGCCCTGGTTATTATAATAAAAGAGGACGGGCGTCTCGAGAAATGGAATAAGCAGCTTGAAAATACCACTGGGATTTCCTCCCTTGAAACAGGACAAATGAGTTTCTTCGACTTTATTCTCCCGAAGGACCGGGAATCAGCAAAAAACATGATAGAGGATATATTTGTAAAAGGGACCGGTGATTTTGTAGCACAACTGGCAGTCAGGGGCGGAAAATATGTTCCTTATTATATAAACTGCTCAAGGACACAACTGGATAATGAAACATATATCGTTGCTGTCGGATTGGACATGTCTGAAAGGATCCGCCAGCAGGAAGAAAAGCAGGTATTGCAGGCACAGTTGAGCCAAGCACACAAAATGGAATCGGTAGGAACCCTTGCAGGCGGTATTGCTCACGACTTTAACAATATGCTCACACCCATAGTGGGCTTCACAGAGCTGGCCCTTGATGATATACCTCCCGAATCGGACGCCCACAGCAATCTTACGAATGTAATCAAGGCCGCCGACCGCGCCAAAGATCTTGTCCAGCAGATACTTACATTCAGCCGCCAGACCGAGCAAAAGCGTGTTCCTATGAATCCCCAGCCTGTAATAACTGAAACCATAAAACTCTTAAGGTCCTCAATACCGAAAACAATTGAAATAACCACGAACATAGACAAAAACTGCGGAAATGTCTTCTCCGATCCCAGCCAGATTCATCAGATCATCATGAACCTTTGCACCAACGCCTATCATGCGATGGAGAAAAAGGGGGGACGGCTTGATGTTTCCCTGACAGGTGCCTTACTGACACCCGAAACGATAAAAAATGATCCGAATATGAAGGTCGGCGATTTTGTCAAACTCACGGTAAGGGATAGCGGCCACGGAATTGAGAAGAGTATCCTTGATAAAATTTTCGAACCCTATTTCACAACAAAAGAACCGGGCAAGGGAACCGGCCTCGGATTGTCGCTGGTCCACGGGATTGTCCAGATACACGGAGGATTTATTACCGTTGACAGCAGCATCGGGAAAGGGACCGCGTTTTCCGTTTATCTTCCCAAAATCGATATTAAAAAACCGGAAACAGCAGTTACCGCAGGCGGTGTTATTCCCCGCGGTAACGAGAATATCCTCCTCGTTGATGATGAAGAACAGATCCTTATGATGATGAAGCAAATGATGGGGCGCCTCGGGTACAATGTAACGGAAATCAACAGCAGTTCCGAAGCTCTTATGCTCTTCTCCGCAAACCCGGAAGACTTCGATCTCGTCATAACCGACATGACAATGCCTAAGATGTCCGGTGTTGATCTTTCATATGAAATGATGAAAATCAGAAAGGATATTCCCATAATTCTTTACAGCGGTTTCAACGACATGTCCCTTGAATCCAAAGCAAAGGCTTTAGGAATACGCGAGATAGTAATGAAACCGGTGTCAAAAACCGGCATCGCGGAAGCAATAAGAAGGGTTCTCGATAAAGGGAAAAATACCATTCCGGAATCACCTGACAAGGAAAAGGCTTAAAGACGGAATATATGTAATTGCAGCCAGCAGAAGCAGCATGATTAAAAGGTAGGGAACCGATGCCCGGTACAGCTGGGTTGCCGGTTTTCCGAATTTCAGGCTGGCAATAAACAGATTGATTCCAACCGGCGGGGTAGAATAGCCGATCTCAAGATTTAAAAGAAAAATTACACACAGGTGAACCGGATCAATTCCGTATTTTACCGCAACCGGCACTATGATCGGAACGATAATTAC
>RPRI01000121.1 GCA_003818505.1 Desulfobacteraceae bacterium
AGACTGAGAGTGGTCTCTACTCCTTCAAAAGAATTGAAGGTTCTTCTCCAGAGAATGAAAATATTTTTGCCCAACAGATCCAAGATAATTTAAAATGTAGTGAAGAAAATCGCCTGATTTGAAACGTAACCACCTGATACGATTGATTTTCAAATTTTGAACTGCGAAAGTTGGGTTAGAGCTTGATTTGTCAATGAATTATGGAAAAACAGGGACAAACGGGCAGAGGCACAAAGTAAGAAATAAGGCAAGGGAAGAGGCGAAGGCGTGAGGGCGAAAAGGAAAAGGGGGCGGCAATATCGAACTAATGGCGCTTTTGGCTTTTTCCGTAAACGGCTTTTTTTTCAGCAACCATTACCTGTTTCGGACGGCTTTTGCCCGGATCTTTCATCTGCTCTTCAAGATATGCGTTAAAATTTGTTTTCTGTTCCATAATTGTTAATTCCATGGCAAATCAACACTAATATTGATGTAAAAGTATTCGGATACTCCAACAGAAGTGGAGGGTTCAGGTTTCCTCCATTAAATGTTCATATCTTTTATAAGTATACTGATTTGTATACTTTAATGAGATATGTGTAATATGGAGAAGACAGTATAATAGTATTAAATAATTTCGTGCCGGATTGCAAAACAAAACTCATTGAACAGGCAGCCTTACGACAAACTTTGCGCCGCCATCAGCAGGGCTTTCAAGAGTTATGCTTCCTTTATGTTTCGCGATAATCTCGTGGCACATGTAAAGCCCGATACCTGTTCCCTTTCCGACATCCTTAGTTGTATAAAAAGGCTTGAAAATATCCCGGCTGATTGATTCCGGTATACCCGGCCCGTTATCTACGCATTCAAATACAACTTGGTTTTGCATTTCATCAAAATGAGTCGAAATAATAATCTTTCCGGCTTCAGGATCAACAGACTGAAAAGCATTTAATATTATATTGAGAGCCACCTGGCCGAGGTTGGCGAAATTACCTTTGATATCTGGCAGGTTATTATCGAAATTTTCTGTAACGGCTACTTTGCTCTGTTTCAACTTGTTGGAAAGAATTCTCAACGCGTCTTTTATCACAAGATTCATCCCGACTGTCTCAAAATAGGTGTGGCTTTGCCTCGAAAGACCGAGGAGGCTTGCGACAACTCCCTTTGCCCTCCCAAGCTCTTTTTCCGCAAATTTAAGATCCGAGATTAATTCCTGGGCGGGCTGTTTTTCCTTATTCATTTTCTCAAGGTCTTCTATGGCCGACTGCACAAGACTTGTGCTGCTTGAAAGAGGATTATTGAGTTCATGCGCAACCCCTGCCACAAGCTGGCCGATAGCCGCAAGGCTTTCGGATCTGATAAGCTGCTCCTGCGCTTTTTCTTTCTCTTTAAGCGCGTTTTCCAAAGCACGGGTTCTTTGTTCAACCTTTTCTTCGAGGCTTTTGTTGAGTTCATCTATGACTGTGTATGAGCGGGTATTCTGAACGGCAAGAGCGCTCTGCATAGAAAGAGTTTCAAGAAGATCGAGATCTTCCGGTGTATAAAGATCACCGGAAAGTTTTTCTCCGAGAATAATAAATCCGTTCAGCGATTCCTCGAAAATCATCGGCAAAGCCATTTCTGCATGAAATGAATCCATTACTGAAAGAACTTTTTGTATCTCAGGATCATCCGAACGCTCCATCAGGTTCTTTCTGATAATCGGCCTGCGGCACTTTTCCATCAGCATTATAAAAGATGATTCGCCTGAAATAAGTGATTCATCCCCGGTATATATATGGCTTCCTTTTGCAGAGCAGATAGCAAAGCCTGAGCCAGCCTCGCTATGCAAATAAATGTTTTGCAGATAAAGAGCGCAATTATCGGCCTGTATGGCGTTTGTGACCGTTTCCGTCAGTAATCTACCGATCTCCTTAAAATCGAGGACGGAGACTATCATCCGGCTTACATGTATTATTGTCTTCTGATAGTCGTACTTACCTTTGAAAAAAAGCCGGTCCACTATCTTCTGTATCTGCGTCTTGAGCGGCCCGAAAATAAAAGTAATAATCAGAAAAAAGATTACAGGAAAATAGATCGAACCCGGGAAATAATAATCCTTGAAAACCTTGTGTGCCAGCATGACAACAAGGGCGTAAAGTCCCGTAAGAAATGCCGTAAGGAGCGAATAGACGAGGCTTTTTTTTATCAGAACCCCCATATCGAGAAGATCATACTTAAAAAGCCCGACAGCAAAAACAATAAGGGGAACAAAGCTGAAATTACCGGGCGGATATACGGGATAACCTTGTATGGGCAAAATATTCAACCCGTTCATAAGGCCCATGAGCCCGAACCCGGTAAAAACATATTTCAGTTTGTTTTTTCTTATGTTGCTTTTTTCAATGCGGATTGCATTATAGAGCATTATAAGAACATATATCGTTATGAAAAGACTCCCTAAGCCGAATAAAGGGTAAAGCTTTCCAGCCCTTGCAAAGTAGCCAAAATAATACCTGTGCATCGATTCAATATATAATGGTGTGGGAGTAAGCCACATCAGGACAAAAGCGCACGCATACGCAAATCCTGTAAACCATTTGCGGTTGTTTATATTGAGATACGCGTGAAAGAAGTGAATATAAACCGGAAAGAGATATATAATCACAAAATGATCGGCGCGGCTTACAAAAAGGGCTGTCGCGTCAGATTTCACATTTAAAACAAGGAATATATCGATATACAGAAAGGACCCGAGAAGGCAGAGAATGAAAAAAAGGATATTGACCTCGGTTTTTCTGCCCCGCATAAGAGTCAATACGGCCAGCCCGAAAAAACAGCACAAAGTCAGTAAGGGTGGAATACTGTAAGGATTTATCATCTGCTTTCAAGCATCTCGCGTGCGTGCGCAATCGTTGCCCGTGTGATTTCCTCACCCCCGAGCATTCTTGCAATTTCTTCTACCCGTTCATTTTCAGCCAGTGGCGTAATTGTTGTTCTTGTTCTTCCTCCTGTTACATGTTTCGAAATTCTTAGATGATGATCGCCGAATTTTGCAATCTGCGGAAGATGGGTAATGCATATTATCTGGTGATGCCGGGCAAGGGATGCCATTTTTCTTCCGACAACCTCGGCGACGCCGCCTCCGATGCCTGCGTCAACCTCATCAAAAACAATCGTCTCAACCGATTCGGTCCCCGCAAGCAGAGCCTTTAATGCGAGTATAACCCTTGAAAGCTCTCCTCCGGAGGCTATGCCGGAGAGAGGCTTTAAAGACTCTCCAACATTCGGCGCGATCAGAAACAGGGCTCTGTCAATCCCTGTTTCATTTATAATGCTGCCGGCGGTTGTAAAAAACAAATCGGCACTGCCTGAAGCCGGTTGGGTTTGCAGGGATACTTCAAATTTTGTGCGGGGCATTTTAAGTGTTGAAAGCTCTTTTTCCACTTTTAAAGCAAACTCTTTGGCGCTTTCTCTCCTTTTTTCAGAAAGCTCTCTTGCGCAGGCAGCAAGCTCTTTATGCAGAAGGCCGAGTTTTTTCTGAGTTTCATCAATCGTTCCGGAGAGATTTTCGATTCCGGAAAGCTCCATCAGGATGGCATCAAGCTGTTCAAAAATTGCCTGGAGAGTTCCGCCGTATTTACGCTTCAGTTTGTTTAAAACATCGATGCGTGATTCAACCGCCTCAAGTACCTTTTCATCCGTTTCAATTTTTGCAAGATATGCCCTGAGAGAGTTTGCGGTCTCTTCGATATTATAGGCGGCTTCAGCAACAGACGCTTCCTTTGAGGAAAGCTCCGGATCAAGCCGGCTTACCTTATTAAGATTCTTTCTGACAATTCCGAGCCGCTCGGTTACAGATCCCTGGGCGCTGTAAAGCTCCTCGATGCTGCTGTCCACAGCCTCAAAAAGGGTTTCTCTGTTTTTCAGCCTTGTTCTGTCCTGCTCAAGGGATACATCCTCCCCCGGTTTAATTGCCGCATCAATTATCTCTTTTTTCTGATACGAAAGATATTCGATCTGCTCGGTACGGCGGTCTTTTACAGAATTAAGCTCTTTCAGTTTTTTAACGAGGGGAACTATTTCATAGTAAAGTCCGGCCAGTTCATTTCGCATCGGCATAAGGCCGGCAAACTGGTCGAGGATTAAAAGATGCTGTTCCTCCTTCAGTAAGCCCTGGTGCGCGTGCTGCCCTGAAATGCTGGCAAGATTCTCGGTTACTGAATCTAAAATCTGAATCGTTGAAAGCCTTCCGTTTATATATATTCTGTGACGCTCATTTTTTGATATAATTCTTCTGATAAGCAGCCCTTCGGAAGGATCATATCCCTGCTCTGTCATTAGTTGGGCAACCCTGCTTTTGCGGGTTATTTCAAACAGAGCTTCAAGTTCGGCTGTTTCTGCGCCGGTACTGACCATTGTGGCGGTCGCCCTGCTTCCAAGCAGAAGATTTACGGCATTTATTATTATAGATTTGCCCGCACCCGTCTCCCCGCTTAAAACGGTGAGGCCGTCTGAAAAACGGATGTTAAGGTCGTCTATTATCGCAAAGTTTCTTATGGAAAGTTCTCGAAGCATAATAATAAGCCGGACCGAATTAAAAGAATTTGTTTTGATCAGTGGCGCGGATATTATTATTGCACAACCATCTGTTTTTGTAAAGATAGATGATATGTTTCGGGTGGAACTCCGGCCTATTTTCTCTTTGACTTTACATATCCCGTCACATAATATGTGGAACACCATGCCTTAAATCAATTACAGTAAAGGACTATCCTGATGATAAAAAAAGTGGTTAAGATAAAAAATCTGAATGATAAAGACTTCATTTTAGATGATTTAAAATATTGGTTGAGCAAATCGCCTGAAGAAAGAGTTGCCGCCGTCGATTATCTGAGGAGACAATATCATGGAAGTTCAGAAAGACTTCAAAGAGTTGTTAGAGTTGTTCAACGCTCATAAAGTTCAATATCTTATCGTGGGTGGGTACGCACTTGCCTACCATGGTGCTCCAAGATACACAGGTGATATAGACATATTCATAAAACCGGACACAGAAAATGCATGTCAAATTTTAAAAGCTCTTGATGAATTCGGCTTTGGGTCTGTTGGTTTAAAGGAAGAAGATCTGAAAAGCCCCGATAAAGTTGTGCAACTTGGTTATCCACCGGTGCGGATTGACATCATCACATCAATATCAGGCATTTCATGGGATGAGGCTTTCAAAAAGCGGAAGAAAGGCGAATATGGCGATGTTCCCGTATTTTATATCGGTCGAGATCAATATATCTTAAATAAAAGAGCCTCCGGCAGGAAAAAAGATCTTGCCGATTTGGAAGCGCTTGGTGAAGAATAAAGAACACATGAAATGGCCGCATCTTTTCGTTAGAATCTGAAATATCGAAGCCCGCATACGAGACCGTATATTTCCCTGTCAAACACACACTTAAGAGGATAAAATTTATAGAACTCGATATAACTTTGTGATAGGTTCGAGAAAATGATTTTAATATATCAAATTATATATACGATAATTGTTATATCCGTTTCTCCGTTTATTCTGTTATCAGCAATCATTGGAAAGAACAGGATCAGGCAGCGGTTTGCGCTGTCGCTTCCCTCCGATTCCGCCGGAAAACCACGAATCTGGATTCATGCTCTTTCTGTGGGTGAAGTCATGTCCGCGCTCCCGCTTATTGAGGCAATAAGACTTAAATATCGCGACAAAGAGATTGTTTTTACAGTAACAACGATAAAAGGTCTTGAAATAGCCCGAAAGGAAATCGGCGACCGGGTAAAAATAATTCCGATGCCTCTTGATTTCTGGTGGAGCATTCAAAGAATAGTCAGTCATATAAATCCGTCCTTTTTTATACTTGTTGAAACTGATATATGGCCTGCGCTTATAACTTGTCTTTCAGATAAAAAGATAAAATGCTTTCTTGTAAACGGGCGGATTTCACCCCGCACCAATAAATCCTATAAGAAGTTTTTATTTTTCATAAAACCTGTTTTAAACAGGTTCACATTATGCATGATGCAATCCGGACTCGACGCAGGGAGACTCCTTGAAGCCGGCATTGATCCTGACAGAATTATAACAACAGGAAATATAAAATTCGACCGCGACTGGCTGCCTATGCAAAAGGAAGAGCGTGATACATGGTTGAACAAACTCTCTCTTGATCCTGATGATGACATCTGGGTTGCCGGAAGTATCCATAAGGATGAAGATCAAATCATCTTGAATGTTTTTTCCAGGCTGGTTCCGGAATTTCCGCGGCTGAGACTTATTCTTGCCCCCCGGAATATTGAGGAGTCGGATAAAATATTAAAGACCTCTCAGGAGACGGGGCTTAAGAGTATCCTGAAAAAAGACCTTAAGGATAACAGGCTTCCCTATAAAGTTTTGATTCTGAATACGATAGGGGAACTGGGCAGAATCTATGGCCTTGCCAAAGTCAGTTTTGTCGGAGGAAGCATGGTTCCTTTGGGCGGGCATAATCTCCTTGAACCTGCAAGTTTCGGCTGTCCGGTACTCTTCGGACCTCATATGCATAACTTCGTTTTAATGTCCGAACTTCTGCTTGCAGAAAAGGGCGGATTTAAAGTTGTTAACGAGGAAGAGCTATACGCATCCGTAAAGATGCTTCTTGAAGATCCCCGATTACTCGGCATAACCGGAAGGTCCGCAAAACAGTTCGCTGATAAACATCGGGGAGCGATAAAGGAAGTCTTAAGGAGTATCGGACAGCATGTCGATGGGGCTATCGTTATTCTGTAAATGGAGAAAAAATATGGCTTTTTCTCAAACTGAACGGGTAATATTAAAACCTCAAACTAGGGCACGAAGATTAGTACTGTATAAAAATGTTAACCAAACCGCTTGAAAAATCAAACATAAACAATATATTGATTCGTGCCACAAACTGGGTAGGCGATGCAGTGATGACACTTCCTGCTCTTGAAGCGGTGCGGGCAAACTTTCCGGAAAGCAGAATTACTGTTATTGCGCGGCCATGGGTCGCCCCCGTCTTTGAAAACCATCCTGCCGTAACCGATATTTTAATTTATCAAAAACACGACGGTGCGATTAAGAATCTGTCAGAAATCCGGATTCTTATTCATAAAATCCGTGGGAATAAATATGATCTTGCAATTCTTTTCCAGAATGCATTTGAAGCGGCCCTTCTTGCGTACCTCGGCGGAGTGAAGTCAAGGCTCGGATTTGATTCTGATGGACGAGGGTTTTTGCTGACCCACGGGATCAAGAAGAAAAATGAAATATTTGCGGTTCACCAGGTCGAATATTACCTTTCGATTCTAAAAGCTGCCGGTCTGAAGGCCGAAAGCCGGAATCCGGTTCTTTATTTAGCAAAAAAAGATCTTATCAGGGCTGATGATCTTTTAAAGTTAAACGGCATAAGCGGAAATGATTTTTTGCTTGGGCTTGGTCCGGGAGCCATTTTCGGAAACGCAAAACGGTGGCCGGCTGAGCGTTATGCAAAAATCGGAGACCTTGCGGCCGAAAAGTGGAATGCAAAAGTAATCATCATGGGAAGTAAAAAGGAAAAAGAGATCGGAATATCGATGACCGGACTGATGCATCATAAACCGGTTGATTTCTGCGGTACGACTTCACTCGGTGAAGCCATGGGAATTCTCAGCAGATGCAACCTGTTTGTTACAAACGATTCCGGATTAATGCATATTGCCGCGGCCCTTGGAATTCCGACCCTTGTAATTTTCGGCTCGACAGATCATGTGGCGACAGGGCCGCGGGGAGTAAAAACACGGATAATAAAACATGACATTGATTGTTCCCCCTGTCTTAAACCGGAATGTCCGACCGATTTTAAGTGCATGCTCTCGATTGAAGTTGAAGAAGTATGGGACGAGATGGAAAAATTCATGAAAAACAGGAATTGACGAACTTGTAAAAAGTCTAAATATGTTCACTTAATGAGCTTTTTGGGGATTTTTAAATCACTTTGCTAAATCACAAGAACTCTCCCGCCCAAGGCGGGATCAGACAGCTTGTGATTTTTAACGCTCAGTTCTTTAAAAATCTGTTTCCCAAAAATCTCAAATTCGTTCACATATGACTTTTTACCAAACTGTCAGGAAATAATACCAATAAATGTCAAAGCTTAGCAACATATTGATAATAAAATTGAGCTCGATAGGTGACGTTGTTCACACACTTCCTTTTCTTGAGGTTCTGAAAAAAAACAACCCGGATTCCAACATAGACTGGCTTATTGAAGAAGAGGCTTCACACGTAATAACAGGACATTCGTCAATAAACCATATTATTATTTCAAAAAGAAAAGCATGGGAAAAAGAGATTCTCAATCCCTTTAACTTTATAAAGGTATCGGCAGAAGTCGCCGCTTTTTATAAAGAACTTAAAAAGACTTCATATGATATTGTTATTGATCTGCAGGGCCTTTTCAGGAGCGGCTTTTTAACCGCCCTTTCAAGAGGGAAAAGAAAAATTGGCATGAGCGGGGGAAGAGAAGGAGCCTCTTTTTTCTTAAAGGAGTTGCCTGTCCCTGTCGACTACGAGCAGCATGCCGTTGACCGTTATCTGAAAGTTGCGGCATATCTTGGCTGCAATAATAATGAGTTTAAGGGAGAAATACCTGTTTTTGAGCAGGATAAAAAACTGACAAACGGATTACTCGGTTCGGATACAAAAAAGAATAATATCATTGCCGTCAATCCTATAGCCAAATGGAAAACAAAGCTCTGGGAGGCTGGCAAATTTTCAGAACTTGCTTTAAGACTTCAGAAGGAGCTTAACTGCCTTGTAATATTTACAGGAAGCAGCCGGGACCGGCCGGTAATTGACGAAATGATAAAACAGATGGGTAATAACGGACCTTTAAATCTTGCGGGCCGGACAAGTTTGAAGGAACTTGCCTATCTCTATTCGAGATGTTCTCTTCTTGTCTGCACAGATACGGGGCCGATGCATATTGCCGCCGCAATGGGATGCAGAGTTGTAGCCCTTTTCGGCCCGACAGCCCCTTTGCGCACCGGCCCTTACGGAACCGGCCACAGGGTAATAAGAAGCGGCATTGATTGCAGTCCGTGCTTTAAGAAGGAATGCAAAGATCCGAAATGCATGAAAGTTATAACCGTAAATGCGGTTATTGATGCTGTGAGGAGTATAATATTAAAAGGATCGTCTACAAGTTAGTTGTTGATTGTAACAGGAGATTCAAGTGGTTAGGGTTCAAGTGGAAAAAAAATTCAAATTAGCTTTTTGCCTTTTTGAATACATAACATTCGGCGGAATGCAGCGCGACCTTTTGAGGATAGCGCGGGCATGCATGTCGCGCGGACATCAGGTCGACCTGTTCTGCAGCGCATGGAAGGGCGAGATTCCGGCTGATATGAATGTCTCAATAATGGCCGGAAAAGGACCTGCGAATCATTTAAGATGCGGATCCTTCGTAAGACAGCTGTCAAAGCATCTTGCAGCACGCAAATACGATGCGGTTGTCGGATTCAACAAAATGTCGGGGCTTGATCTTTATTTTGCGGCAGATTCATGTTTTGCTGAAAAAGCTCGGGAGAGAGGTTTTTTATACAGCCTGACAGGAAGATGCCGGATCTATTCCGGATTTGAGCGGACTGTGTTTTCGAAAGATTCAAAAACCGAAATTCTGCTCATATCCGAAAAAGAAAAAGAATCTTTTATTGAATTTTATGGCACCGATGAAAAGCGGTTTCATCTGCTTCCTCCCGGAATTGACAGGAACCGACTCGCCTCAAAAGATGCTCATGATATAAGAAAGGCTCTTCGATCCGAATTTTCAATCGGGGAAAATGATAATATAATCCTGTTCATAGGTTCAGGTTTCAAAACAAAAGGGCTTGATCGCGCAATTTCAGCTCTTTCTTCTCTTCCGGCTCCCATGCTTGAAAAAACAGTAATGCTCGTTCTTGGACAGGACAAGGCAAAACCTTTTCTGAAGCTTTCTAAAAAACATGGGGTTTCCGATAAAGTACGTTTTCTGGGAGGCCGCACGGATATTCCCCGTTTTTTAATGGCCGCCGACCTGCTTCTGCATCCGGCCTACAGGGAAAATACAGGAACAGTCCTGGTTGAGGCAATGGCTGCCGGACTGCCCGTTCTTGCATCAGACGTATGCGGATACAGTTTTCACGTGAAAAAAGCCGGGGCCGGGGAATTGGTCTCATCTCCATTTGACCAGGAAAAACTCAATCAAATGCTCTCCGGCATGCTGACATCCGGAAACAAGTCAAGGTGGCGGGAAAACGGGAAAAAATATATTGCAGAAACGGATGTCTTCAGTCTCCCCGAAAAGGCCGCCGACATCATTGAGGCTGCTGCAAAACGGAAAAAGAGTCACCAGGCGCAATAAGTAATACGCAAAAGCATTTTTATCCCGGATGGACTGTTAAAGGCTGAAAAAGAATAACGTCGAACGTCCAACATCGAATAATGAATGTTCATCTTTCAAAACACTCCCGTCCTTTACTGCCTGGTCAAGGTTCCGTATATTCTTAAAAGCCTGTCCGGAAGTTCGCTGACATCCGAAATTACTTTATGATGAAAATGTCCGTAAAGATCATCCAGTCTTGCATCATGAGCTGCATCAACGGTTATCGCGCGGACGCATATCTTTTTCGAATGCGCCTCAAAAACCGCCATACGCGTGTCTTCAACAGCATAGTTATTTTTATAACCGCTGTCATTGGGAAAGCCGTCGCTAATGATCAGAAGCAGCCTTGCATTTGAAGCCGTCTTTTCAAGCTTCCGTGTTGCATGACGGATTGCCGCGCCCATTCTTGTTCTTCTCTGGGGCGTAACGGCATTTATCCTGTTTATAATTATTTCATCCATCTTTTCGGAAAAATCCTTTATGTTATAGTAATCGACCCCGAGTCTCCCGGTTCCCGAAAAACCTGCAACAGCAAACTTGTCTCCTGCAACATCAAGGGCTTCACAGAAAAGCACAGCAGCCTCTTTAATGATTTCATGAACTGATTTATTTGCTTCAATAACCAGGCCTGCTGTTGACCGGGAAAGATCGATAAGGAGAAGTACCGCAATATCCCGCTGCTGTTTAATCCTTTTGACATACAGCCTGTCTGAAGGAATCATCCCGGCTTTTTTATCAACAGCAAAATCGAGCAGGGCTCGGTAGTCAAATTCGTCCCCTTCAACCCACTGCCGCATGATTAAGATATCTTCAGGTCTTAACAGCTCAAATTCGCGCCTGATTCTCTTTACTGTTCCCCTGTACCTGTTAAGGGTGCTTAAATAAAAATCACTTTTAAATCCCTCGATATTTCTTTCCTGAACCCTGACATGATCATTAAGATAATCGCATAAATCCGCATTCCATTCCCTGTACCGGAATACATTGGCAGAGGAATCATCCTCCGGATAAGCCTCTTCATTCCTGTTAAAGATCAATTCCGGGGGAAAAGAGACTTCAGGAAGTTTTTCTCCATTGATATTCCGGCCTGGATCTTTGAAGTTACGGGAAGAAATTATTTCCCGGATATCGTCACTTGAAAGGTCTCCGCTGTTTATAACAAGCCTCTTTATTATCTCGGATTTATAAACATGGATGTTGCTCTTTTCAAGCTCCGCCTTTACCCTTTTCCCTGTCTCTTCATACTTTTTATTGGCGGAAAAATACAAATCCGGTCTGAGGCTGCGGCCAAAAGGCATTTTAAACCGCCTGTAATTATCATTAAGCCGGCCGTTTGTTATGTTTTCATTCAGAAAAGCCTCAACCATGCCGTATGTTTGAAATAGAAGGAAAGCGCATATTTCAACACTTCGATCCGCTTCTATTGTTTTTTCAAAAATTCCGGATATCAAACCGGCAAGTGCCGTTGTTTTAATGTCAGCGGTAAAATAACCGGGGATCTCTTTTCCCAGCGATATTCTCAGGTATAATAAAAACATTAACGGTTCGGGGTTTTCATCCTTCCATATCCTCCCGGCTTCCACTAAAAGCCTCGGATAGGAAATCCTTACAAGGCCCGGATATTTTTCCCTGCTTATAATTCTAAGTCGCCCTTGTTCAAATATATTAAAAAGATCGGCCGCAAGATCCTTTACGGCAAAAAGCCCAAAAAACTTTTCCATATCCGAACAGTCTCTTTGAAGCTCTTCACCGCAAGACGGAGAATCTCCATCATGAAAACAGCCGCAATATTCAAGCGCTTTTTCAAAATCAAATTCAAAGGAACTGAACTCATGGTATTCTGATTCAAGCCTTAAAAGGCACTTGTACAGATCCCTGTTTTCATCATAACTGCTGCAGAGACTGATCTCATCAGGCAGATATATGAATTTTCCGTCGGAAAAAACAAATGGCCTGTCGCCATGTTCGTTTAATATTTCGCTTCGCATATTTTTCGGCATTTGAGAAAGCGGGCAAATGGAAAATACAGAGCCTGTTTTTGCCCTTATATACCGGACAAGCTGCAGCCGGACAGACGAAAGCGGAACAACCGTCTGCAGTTTCAAAAGAGTATCTACACCGGATCTGGATTCAAGAGACAGGAATTTTATTCCAAGCTGCTTTTCTTTTCTCGCTTTTTTAAGGCCGATAGAAACAAACTCTTTCAGGGCGTCCGGCAAAAGAAAAGAAAGCCCTTTCTCCATGCCATCTAAAAACGGATCTGCAAGATGACAATCATCAAGGATAATCCGGTAAAGCTGCTCTGTCTGCCAGGCTCTTTTTAAAGGCGGGAAAGAAAGAACCGCTTTCGGCAGCAGATGGGCAAAATAACGGCTCTCTCCGTATGTTAAATCTGTTGAGAAAAAATATTCAAGAATCTTAAGATAAACGGAGCATGCCTTAATTTCCCCTTTATCAAGCAGGATCGTAACTGCTTCAAGTGGTTCCGGCAATGTATACGTTCCTTTTTTCTGCATTGAAGCAACGGCATCAAGAAAAGATACAAGAAGGGTTTGGTCACCATACAAAAGCACGGAAACAAGATGTTCCGCCATTATCCGGCCGAGGGTAGGACCTGTTTCGCCAGCTTTTCGCACAAGTCCCTTGTATGTTTGAATCTTCTCATGATTTGCGCTTTTAAAAAGGCTGATATAGCCTTCCGAAAGAGCGCTTCCGAAAGAATGATCTTCGGACAGAGCCCATGTAACCTCTTCGACAAACATCATGGTCTGCTCTTTTGTTAGAGCGATTTTATTATTTATTTTCTCTTCAGCCGATTTTGCTGTTTCCGGATCGGCACAATAGAGTTTTTCCAAAGGATTCATATGCCGCCGTCAGAATACGTCATCAATAAGGTCCGTCAAAGTTTCAATAAGCTTTCCGTCGTCCGTCAGGGGCAGACATATGGCAGAAATGCAGGCTTCCCTGACCGGTATTTTTTTTCCGATAAGCCGGGCTGCATATATAAGAAGTCTGGTGCTTGCCCCTTCGGTCAGGCCATGCTCCCTCATGCTTCTTATCTTTCCGGCAAGGGATACAAGTTTTAATGCCGTACCGACTTCAACACCTCCTTCATGGGAGACAATTTCGGCTTCCTTTTCTGCTTCAGGATAATCAAACTCAAGAGATACAAATCTCTGGCGCGTGCTCTGCTTCAAGTCTTTCAGGATAGACTGGTATCCCGGATTATATGAAATGACCAGCATGAAATCAGGATGCGCGGATATTACTTCGCCTTTTTTATCAATTCCGAGAGAACGCCTGTGATCTGTCAGAGGATGAATTACAACAGTTGTATCCTTTCTGGCCTCAACAATTTCATCCAGATAGCATATGGCGCCTGTGCGAACCGCTTTTGTCAGAGGTCCGTCCATCCAGACTGTTTCATCATTTTTCAGCAGAAACCTGCCGGTAAGATCGGTGGCAAAAAGATCCTCATGGCAGGCGACAGTAATAAGAGGGCGTTTTAAACGATAAGACATGTACTCTATGAATCTTGTCTTGCCGCATCCTGTCGGGCCTTTAAGCATGACCGGAAGTTTCGCGCCAAATGCGGCCTCAAACATATTTATTTCATTCCCGCAGGCAAGATAATATGGTTCTTCCGGTATCAATCTAAGATCCGTTTCATTGCATGATTCATCTTTCATTAAACAAGCTCCTCCTTGACTCCTTGAACCCATTCTTATTTAAGTTTCCAGTCCGGAAATCGGCAATTTTGGGTAAGCTCAAGAAAATCAGTGGATTGCGCTTAAGACATAGGAATAGCCTGTCGCACAGGAAATCCCGCAGATTGACACTTTAGATCACCCAAAAGGGCCATTTCCGGATGGAAACTGGTTTAAACCTTGCTTATATATAATACCTGTATTATTTTAGCATCTATTTTACAATACCGGCAAAGGAAAATCGCATATAATGACAGAAAACGGCAATTGCAATATGGTTCATCGCCTCTCATATGAAGATAAAGAGATTATTCTCATTGGAACAGCCCATGTATCGAAGGATAGCGCTCAGCTTGTAACCTCTGTAATCAATGAAGAAAAGCCCGACACTGTGTGTGTTGAACTCTGCGAGTCAAGGTATCAGTCGATACAGCAGAAAGATGCCTGGCTCAATACCGATATAGTCAGGGTAATAAAGGAAAAAAAATCATTTCTTCTTCTGTCAAATCTCATTCTCGCATCTTTTCAAAAAAGAATCGCAAAGAAGTTTGATATAGTTCCGGGTCAGGAGATGATCCAGGCTATCCGGGCAGGTGAAGCTGCGGGCTCAATAATATATCCGGCCGACAGGGACATAAGAGTAACTTTATCAAGGGTTTGGCATAATATGGGATTCTGGGGAAAGATCAAGCTTATTTTTCAACTCCTCATGTCCCTTGGAGAAGTCGGCGACATTACAGAAAATGATATAGAAAAAATGAAGCAGGAGGATGTTCTTGAGACCCTTCTTGCAGAGGTCGGAGAATCGCTGCCTGTTTTAAAAAAAATATTAATTGATGAAAGAGACATGTACCTTGCCCAGAAGATAAAGTCGGCGCCCGGCAGGAAACTTGTGGCGGTTGTCGGTGCAGGCCATGTAAAAGGCATAAAATCATACTGGAACGACACCATAGACACCGAATCGCTTGAAATAATACCGCCTAAAAGCAGGCTTTCGGGTGCTATTCAATGGATTACGGCTGCCGGCATAATAATCCTTTTTGCTCTTGGCTTTTATTCCGGCGGAACAAAAGCCGGGACAGACATGATAACCTGGTGGATACTTATAACCGGTCTTCTTGCAGGACTGGGTGCCCTTCTGGCTATGGCTCATCCTCTGACGATTTTATCTTCGATTCTTGCAGCGCCTTTAACAACAATTCATCCGCTCATAGCTGCAGGATGGGTTTCGGGTCTGGTGGAAGCCTTCTCCCGCAAACCAAAGGTGAAGGATCTGGAAAGCCTCCCTGAGGATATCCTTTCCTTAAGAGGATTCTGGAGAAACAAGGTTACAAGAATTCTCCTAGTGGTCGCCTTTACAAATAT
>RPRI01000122.1 GCA_003818505.1 Desulfobacteraceae bacterium
AGTGCTTTCATACCATCCTCCTGTTTTTGAATTTAATATTCATCCACAGGAGATATTATTGAATAAAACATTTATTATGTCAAGTTATTTATGACGTTAGCTATAATACATGGTTATAAAGATGCCATAGACAAAACCCGTGGTCCGGTTAAATTAACTTTCCCTGTCAACAGGGTCATTCCTGTCAATAAAAAAATCAAAGCGGACAACAGGATTCATACCTACCAGCAGGTAAAAACATATATTGAGAAATATGATCCGATTGCTGTAAGCACCTGCTTTTGCAGGCATGAAGCGAAGCTGATAGATCCTTCTGATGATTGCGGAAAGCCGAACGAGGTTTGCATGCAGTTTGGTATGGGCGCACAATTTGTTATAGACAGAAAGATGGGACGAAAAATCGATAGAGAAGAGGCGTTACATATTCTGGAAATATCAGAGGAAGCAGGGCTGGTTCATGCCGCCATAAACAGGCAGGAAATTGACTTCCTTTGTAACTGCTGTTCCTGTCACTGCATGATTTTAAAGACAGCCCTTGCTCAGCTAAAACCAGGCCTTGCTTTGAATTCCGGTTTTATGCCTGAATGGGATAGGGATCTATGCACGGCATGCGGCACATGTATTGAACGATGCCCTGCGGATGCTCTTACCGCAGGCGCCGAAGACCGCCCGGAACTTAATATGGATCGTTGCATAGGCTGTTCAGTCTGTGCCACCGGCTGCCCCTCCGAAGCAATTATGATGATTGAACGGCCCGGCATACCAATTCCTCCGGTGGATCAGAAAGCGCTTAAAGAGGCCATAAAAGCAAGCCGCAAATAATACGAAACAGTAAGCGCACTTCCCGCCGAAGTTCCGCCGGAGCGGATTTTCGGCGGGAAGCTTCAATCTGCCCGAGCAGAACGGAATGTCGAAAATATATTGATGGATAGATTGGCAAAATAACCGGAAATGCCCACTATCCAGTGCAATAGCCCGGAAGGGACAGGCGGACTCAGTCTTGCAAATTATTATGGTTTCCGCCTATACTACGTTTCATCTTTCCGTTTTTAATGACGCTGAAATCATTCAGCCTGACCATCATTTGCAAATAATTGCATGTTAGCAAACAAAATGAATGAAACCCTAAGAACAAAAATTGCAGATCAATTCAGAAATACATCTCTGGGATTTTCTAGAATAAAAAGAAATCTTAACATGATCCATTCATCAGATGTTGAAACAGAAAAGATCTTAAGAAAGATCATTTTATTGACTACTCTGAACAATGTAGAAACAAAAGGAAAAAATTACTATTTTAAATGTTTCGAATATAATGCTATTCTGACTATAAATTCTCACACTCTCACTATTATTACAGCCAGAAAAATAATAAAAAACGATCCTGTTTCTGAAGGAAAGATTACAAATAAACGAATCTGCTAATAAATCATTTCAGCGGATTTTCCCAGCGGCTTGCCGCTTCCAAAACCGCTGAATTTTATGTTCGACCGGAAGAACAGACACGAAAAGAAAGGAGGAAATCCTGATGAAATGGAAAACGAATGACGGTGGATGGAGTCCTTACCTGGCCGGAGGCTTGGTAGGGCTGTTAGCTATTCTCTCAGTTTATGCAACCACCCAGTGGATGGGAAAAACCAACTATCTGGGCGCATCGACCACCTTTGTACGGGCCGCAGGCCTTCTTGAGAGAACGGTCGCTCCGGAGCGTGTAGCGGCAAACGCTTACTTTACCAAGGAAAAGGTCAAAGTAGACTGGCAGTTCATGCTGGTTCTTGGTATCTTCCTGGGTGCGCTTATCTCCTCGGTAACAGACAGAAGCTTCAAAATAGAAAACGTTCCGCCCACGTGGGAAAAGCGCTTCGGACCATCCGTTGGAAAACGGGCGGCAGGAGCAATCCTGGGCGGCATTGTCGCCATGGTAGGCGCCCGGATGGCTGATGGCTGCCCCAGCGGACACGGCCTGAGCGGAATGATGCAGCTGTCGGTTAGTTCGTTTGTCGCCCTTGCAATATTCTTTGGTGTCGGTGTTCTGGTTGCCGCTTTGGTGTATGGAAGGAGGTCATCATGAGCACTGATCAGTTGATGGGCCTCATAACAGGAGTATTTTTTGGATTCCTGCTGCAGAAGGGCCGCGTTCTGCGCTTCGAAAAACAGGTTGGCGCCATGCTGCTGAAGGACATGACGATATTCAAGTTCATGCTTTCCGCGATACTTGTCGGCATGGTCGGGATTCTCTTTCTGTCCGACATAGATATCATCAAGTTAAGCCACAAGCCGATGAATGCAGGAGCCGTATTGATCGGGGGGGCTCTCTTCGGCGCCGGATGGGCAATTATGGGTTTCTGCCCCGGGACCTCAATCGGCGCTCTGGGTGAAGGGCGCTGGCATGCGGTCTTCGCCATTATCGGCATGGTGGCAGGGGCCGCACTCTACGCGGAGATGTATCCTTTTTTTAAATCAACGGTTCTTGCTTGGAAAGATTTCGGAAAGATAGGGCTGCCTGAAGCGATCGGGCTTTCACATTGGATTATAGCTCCTTTTTTCTGGGCCGGAGTCATTGCTCTGTTTTTTGGGTTCGAGAAGAACGGACTTTGATTCTCTTTTACCGGATCGCGTAAATAAGGCCGTAAAAGCGCACTGGCTGATGCGGGAAACACGGAATAAAAGAGGCGATTAAAAACCTTGACATCTTACCCGCTTCCTTCATATATCGCCTTATGCTGACTGAACTCGAAAAAAAGATTGTAGCTTCAATACAGGGCGACATCCCTGTTGTTAAGCGGCCTTACGAAAAAATAGCAAAACAGCTTGATATCACAGAAGAGATTCTCCTCGAAACCCTTAAAAAACTCCATGAAAAAGGAGTGATAAGGCGGTTCGGAGCCACCCTGCGTCACCAGAATTCGGGGTTCGAATCGAATGCCATGGCGGCATGGAAAGTGGAAGAGGAACGTGTCGAGGAGGTCGGTAAAAAACTCGCATCCTTCAGGCAGGTTTCACACTGTTACAGGCGCAATCCTACCAAAAAATGGCCTTATAATCTCTATACGATGGTGCATGCCAGAGATGAAGAAGCTTGCAGGGAAACCGTCCGCATGATGTCGGAAGCAACCTTCATTGACAATTACGCCATTTTATTCAGCCGCAAAGAACTTAAAAAAACATCCATGAAATATTTCTCAACATCATAAATTCGCCCCTTTTCACATGATCTCATATATCCCAAATATCCTGCTGGTCAACCCGTGGATACACGATTTTGCAGCCTATGATTACTGGGCAAAACCTGTGGGTCTGCTCTATCTTGCATCCATCTTAAGGGAACACGGTTGTAATGTTGCATATGTTGACTGCCTTAACAGGTTTCATCCGGATATTAAAAAGCATACCCCATCCAAAACAGACGGAAGAGGCTCGTATTTAAAGGCTGTTATTCCGAAACCGGAAGGACTTGAAGATATTCCGAGAAATTATTCAAGATACGGAATACCGGAAGAATTGTTCAGGAAAGACCTTTCTGATGTTTCAAAGCCTGATCTTATCATGGTTACCTCCCACATGACATACTGGTATCCGGGACTCTTTGGAACAATAAGAATTCTCCGGGATACTTTTCCTGATGCTCCGGTTCTTCTCGGAGGCATATATGCGACGCTCTGTTATGATCATGCGGTCAAATATTCAGGAGCGGACAGGGTTTTTGCCGGAGCAGGAGAAAAATTCATTCTTGATATAATTAAAGAATTTACCGGCTTTGCCGCCGACATGAAATTCAATGCTGAAGAGCCTGATTCATACCCCTACCCTGCGTTTGATCTGGAAAATAAAATAGCGTTTATCCCTATGCTTACATCAAGAGGCTGCCCATTTTCATGTTCATACTGCGCCTCCGGTTTTCTTGCCCCCAAAAGGATGCTCAGAACTCCGGAATCGGTCATAAATGAAACGGTGCACTGGCACGAAAAATACAAAGTTGAAGATTTTGCCCTGTATGATGACGCTTTCCTGACGGATGCAAAAAACCATGCCGTTCCGATCCTTGAAGGAATAATCGGAACCGGAATCAGGGTCAGATTTCACACTCCGAATGCTATTCACATTAGAGAGATAACGAAACAGACTGCGGATCTAATGTTCAAGGCAGGCTTTCAGACAGTAAGGCTCGGGCTTGAAACAACACTGTTTGATAAACGGAGCGATCTTGACCGTAAGGTCTCCGAAGCCGAATTCTATCAGGCCGTATTATTCCTGAGAGAGGCTGGATTTTCAAAAAATCAGGTCGGAGCATACCTGCTCGCCGGCCTTCCCGGCCAGGATACCGGATCCATTATAGAATCGATAAAAACGGTTAGAGAAAGCGGGGTAACGCCTATTCCTGCATACTACTCCCCTATTCCCCATACCGGCCTCTGGGAAAAAGCTGTTCTCTGCTCCAGATATGATCTGAAAAATGATCCGGTATTTACAAACAATGCGATATTTCCATGCCGCAACGAGGGGTTTTCATGGGAAATTATCTCTCTGTTGAAAAAACTTTCAGCGGAATAAACGAGGTCCCGTCAAAGGATCGTCATATATCATAACATCAAGTAATGATTATATTAATATAAAGACACCGGATATTTAATATTTTTTAAGAAAAGCCAATAATACCTTTTGCAATTTGCAAAGAGGCCTGCTACAAAAATACCAGACATCGGATAAAAAAAATAATAACCGGGGATTGGGTTATGAAAAAATCAAATGACATCGCTTTGCTTGGCGAAAAAACTGTTTTCGAGGGAAAACTCTCTTTTCATGGCACAGTCAGAATTGACGGCCATTTCAAAGGAAATATATCTTCCGACGGAACACTTGTGATTGGAGAACACGGAATTGTTGAAGCTGATATCGACTCCAACTGTGTAGTAATCAGCGGCGCTGTGCACGGCAACATCAATGCAGGTTTAAGCATTGAAATTCTGCCTAAAGGGCAAGTTCATGGAAACATCTTTACGCCGTCGCTGATTATTCATGAAGGTGTGATATTCGAAGGCAGCTGCAGGATGGATAAGACAAAGTGCGTTCCGGAAAAAGAATTGCCGGAACAGACCCGGGATAAAAAAGGTCTGATCAAATTTTTCCCGACCGGGAAAAATACGGGTGAAAAGGAAGTTCCGGAGGAGATGGAAAAGCAGGTTAATCATTCTTGACAAACGCGCCATCTTCTATCAGCAAGCTAAAAATTTTCCCTGCGGTAAATAATTCCGCAAACTTACTATCCCGCCTACCGGGATCGGTAACAAGTCATAATAATTCGTTATGTTAGATCTTCGTGATCTTCTCCGCATCAGGCGGATTCGTGGTAATAATTCTATTTTTCTGGAAAACATAACTATTAACAGGTGTTTAATTTGAAACAGGCAGGAATATTAAAAAACATCCCTATATTCTCTTGTCTTCATGATGATGAGCTATATGAGCTTACCAATGTAGCAATCAAGAAGACATTCTCGAAAAACACCATTTTGATCAGTGAAGGCGACAGTACCGATTCTCTTTACGTCATTTACAGCGGAAAGGTTAAAGCGATCATAACCGACGAAAATGGAAAAGAGGTCATCCTTTCTATTTTCGGCCCGGGTGAATATTTTGGCGAACTCGCATTCATTGACGGAGAACACAGATCTGCAAGCATAATTACAAGAGAGCCCACCGAGGTTCTTATTATTTCAAGAGACGGCTTGAGGGATATCCTATCATCAAACCCCAATCTTGCTTTTAATCTGCTGGTTGGAGTCGTAAAAAGACTCAGGGAGGCTACAAAGCAGATTGAAGGTCTTGCTCTCATGGACGTATACGGCCGGGTTGCAAGACTCCTGGCCCACTTTGCAAAAGCACAGGGTGAAAAACAGATCATTGAAGAAAAGCTGACCCATCAGGAGATAGCCAATATGACAGGCTCATCGAGAGAGATGGTGAGCCGTATCTTCAAGGATCTTCTCGCCGGGGGATACATAAGCATCGAAAACAAGCTAATAACCATAAATAAGCCTTTGCCCTACTCATGGTAGCCTGTGTTTCCATCCGGAAATGGCCCTTTTGTACGATCTAAAGTGTCAATCTGCGAGATTTCTTGTGCGACATACTATGCGTATGCATCCGCACAATCCCTTGTTTTTCTTGAGCTTGTCCAAAATTGCCGATTTCCGGATTGGAAACTTGATTGTGTCCCAAAATGTTATCATGATTAACATCACATATTCACTGGTTTCGCCTTTCCGTAAACTCGAACCCTTGAACCGAAACAGCGAGCGCATTCCCCGCTGCTTGCGGTGGGGTTAGCGAGCGAATCTGAAATCGATAAAAAATCCTTACGGTCGAAGATTCCCCGTCCACTCTGCGGCGAGGAGCTTTAATCCTCGAATCCTTGAACACTGAAACAGCATCTCTTTTGGAGATTATCCTCATATTAATTGACACCCATCCGTTTTTTTCATAATAATGCCGAACAAGCTTTATAAAAAATTTCCGGGTTCCGGATATTTTACAAAACATAAACCACATACTCAAAGGCGAAGGAATGAACGAAATCTCTTCATACCAGGTTTTCGCGGAACGCATGATGCAAAAAGACTCGGAGCTGATCCCGAAAATCCTCCGGTGCATGATAAATGACGACCAGGCAAAGCTGCTTGTTTCACTCCCCGGAACATCCGATGAAATGGCCGCCAGATTAGACCGTCCGGTTGATCAAATTGAATCCGGCTTAAAGGATATGTTCATAAAGGGTCTTGTATTTAAAAAAGAAAAAGGCGGAAAAACACATTGGCGCCCACCCGCCCATCTGGCCCAGTTTCACGACGGCACAATTCTCTGGCCCGGAGCCCCTCCTGAATTTTATGATCTATGGCGGGATTACATGGATAAAGAATGGCCCCGGCTTGCCCACGTTCTGGTTAATTTCATGCCGCGTCCGTTTACACGGGTCATCCCGGTGGGTAAATCGGTTGAAACCGGCAAGGTACAGGTTCTTGCCCCTGAAAACATCAGAGAAATCATAAAATCTTCAACTCGCATAGCGGTAACAAAATGCACGTGCCGCCTGACAATGCGAAAATGCGACGCACCGGTTGAGGTCTGTCTTCAGATAAACCGCGGAGCGGATTACACGCTTGAACGTGGAACAGGCCGCGAAGTCACAAAAGAAGAAGCTCTCGACATCATTGCAAAGACCGAAGAGGCAGGGCTCGTGCATGTCACAATGAACAAGGCTGGAGTCGGTCATTTTATCTGCAACTGCTGCGGCTGCTGCTGCCAGTCCTTCACCCTGCTGATTTCGGACCGACTCTCACTATGTGATCCAAGCCGCTACCGCCCGAAAATCGACCCGCAGGCGTGCCTGTCGTGCGGTATATGCGAGGAAAGATGCTGGTTTGGCGCAATCAAAGCGGATGAGAAGAGTATTGCAGTCGTTATTGAAGAAAAATGCCTTGGATGCGGACAGTGCGCAATAGGATGTCCCGAAAAGGCCATAACCATGATAGAAATAAGAGAGCCCGGTTTTATACCGGAGTAGCGGAGGAGAGTTATGCCCATAAGAGATTTTCAGAATATCCACGAGATGCTTAAAGAAACTGTCGACAGACATCCCGATGAACCTGCCTATAAATGGTTCACCGGACCCGGACAACTTGATTCGTTAACATGGAGCCAATTCTACGAACAGGTCAAAAAGGTGTCAAAAAGCCTTATTACGCTTGGAGTAAAAAAGAACGATAAGGTCAACATCCTGAGTTACACATGCTTAAGGTGGGTTCTTTCAGATTTCGGAATAACAACCATCGGGGCATGCACTGTCGGTATTTACCAGTCCAACCTGCCGAAGGATTGCGAATATATTATAAATCACTCTGATGCCGTAGTAATATTCGCCGAGGATGAAATACAGCTGAATAAGCTGCTCGGGATACGGAAAAATATTCCCAACGTCCGCAAAGTAGTTCTTCTCAGGGGAAATTACACAAAGGATGACTGGGTAATCTGTTTCGAGGAGTTTCTTGAGATCGGGAGAGATGTTTCCGACAACGAATTCAAAAAAAGAGTAAATGACGTAACGCCTCTCAATCCGGCAGGCATAGTATATACTTCAGGAACTACGGGCGTGCCCAAGGGCGCCGTCTTAACCCATGATAATATTACTTTCACAGCCCAGTCCGTATATCTGAGCACCAACATCCTGGACGGGGATGAAGTTTTCCTGTTTCTTCCCCTTGCTCACGTATTTGCGCGCACTTGTGTTTACGCGACAATACTGGTCGGATGCCCGACAACAATCACCCGGAGCATGGATACGATAATCGAAGATATTAAGACCGCAAGACCTCACTGGTTTGCAAGCGTGCCACGCATTTATGAAAAGGTGTATTCAAAGGTTGTGAGCGGAGCGGAAGCAAAGGGCGGTCTTGCATTAAAAATTTTCAGATGGGCATGCAAAGTTGGAAACGAGGTCAGCGACTGTAAACGGAATGGAAAGTCCATTCCGGCGTTAACATCTTTACAATACCAGATTGCATCAAAGCTCGTATTCAGTAAAATTCAGGCTGCCCTTGGCGGAAGGGTACGCTGGTGCATCAGCGGGGCAGCCCCGTTAAATCCGACAATAGCAAAATTCTTTCATGCGGCCGGGATACTGGTGCTTGAAGGAATAGGCATGACTGAAAACACATCGTTTACAAATCTCAACCGGTTTAACAATTTCCGTTTCGGATGGGTAGGCCAGCCGGGTCCCGGTATAGAACAGAAGCTTTCAGAAGGAGGCGAAGTTATGTACAGGGGACGCAATGTAATGAAAGAATACTACAAAATGCCGGAGGAAACCGCAAAAACCATTACCGAAGACGGATGGCAGTATACAGGCGACCTCGGTGAAATCGATTCTGAAAACTTCCTCAGGATCACAGGCAGGAAAAAAGATCTTATAATAACATCCGGCGGAAAGAATATAGCTCCGTCTGCAATCGAGGGAGTCATAGCCACATCCAAGTATATCAATCAGGTATGCATTATCGGCGACAGGAAAAATTTTCTTTCAGCTCTTGTTACGGTTGACCCTGATAATGTCAGGGATTATGCCGGCGCAAACGGCATAGCATTTAAAGATATCAACGATCTCATAAAAAACGAAAAAATCAAGAAACTGATCGAAGAGGAAATTGCTGAAAAAAATAAGGAATTTGCGTCATTTGAATCGATCAAGAAAATTACAATAGTGCCGGAATTTACAATAGAAAACGGTCTTTTAACCCCGACCATGAAATTGAAGAAAAACGTTGCTCTCGATATATTTAAAAATGAAATCGAAGCAATGTATAAGTAAATTACAGATCGATAAATTTCCTGCAAAGGAGGTGTCAGATGAAGCCAACTATATTAAAGAAGATATTAATTATAATATTCTGTCTTTATCTGACGGAAGTGTCAGTTTCAAGCGCGGAAACCAAACCTTATCGCATAGGCGCATCGGTCTCTCTGGATGGGAAATACAGTGAGCCATCAACAATGATATTGGGTGGATATAAGTTATGGGAAAGCCAAGTCAACCAGCGTGGCGGACTTCTCGGGCGACCTGTTCAGCTGGTGCTTTATAATGACAAAAGCGACGAGAAACTGGTGCGCCGGCTTTATGAGAAACTCATCAAAGAAGATAAGGTGGATTTAGTCTTTTCCCCTTACGGAACGCCTCTGACTCTTGCAGCCTCTGAAATCAGCGAAAGGCATGGTTATGTAATGCTTGCCAGCGGTGCTTCTGGAGAAAAGATCTGGAAGCGTGGTTATAAAAATGTTTTTGGAATGTATGCCACGGCAGACCGCTATTTCATCGGACTGCTAGACCTGATGGCGCGTAACGACCTGAAGTCCGTTGCTGTCTTTTATGAAAATTCATCTTTCAATATTGATATCGCAAAAGGTATCGAATCATGGGCAAAACAATTCGGATTGAAGGTGGCTCTCAGCAAAGGATATGAATCAGGCAAAACGGATCTTCCCGGCCTTTTATCTGAGGCAAGAGTCGTCAAACCGGACGGGATAATGTTGTCTGCTTACCCGGAGGATGGTTATGCTCTTCTCCGTTTTATGGATCAGTCAAAATATCGGCCAAAAGTTATAGGCATTACAATTGCTCCGATACACCCCGATTTCTATAATAAGGCAGGAACTATTTCTGAAGGTGTCTTTGGCCCTTCGCAATGGGAGCCGGATGAGAGAATTCCTTTTCCTGGAACGAAAAAATTTATAAGTGATTATAAATCGTTTACTGATAGAATTCCTTCATACCATGCCGGGTCTGCATACGCTTCCTGCCAGATTATCGAAAAGGCAATAATCAATAATAATTCGTTAGATCACAAGAAGATACGAGACTTTATTTCATCGCTGGACACAGTTACTGTGATCGGGCGGTTCAAGGTCGACCATACAGGAAAACAGATCGGACATAACCCCATCCTGATTCAGTGGCAAAATGGGGAAAAACATATCGTTTATCCGACTAAAATGCAGACCGCGCCACCTATATTCTAAAAAATAGGAATATACTGCTCGTGAAAATTGAACTGCCTTTTTTCAGAAAAAAAATTCTTTTATCCATTCTTCTGCCTGTTTTGACAGTGGGCATTACCCTTTCCTTGATATTTGTCCGATACCTGACCCCCCCCCTTTTTTCATTCATAGAGGAAAGAACTGAATCGGAACTCAGACTGGCTTCAGGTCTGGGACTTGAAATCTGTGAAGACCATATGAATTACCTGATGGATCTCAAGCTGGAAAATGATTCCGAAATGACCGCTGCGGTGAAAAATGAGGCGATGGAGGAAATAAAAGCCATTAGTAAAAAGCTGCATAAGGTCAATTTACTGATAATGGATGATAGCGTAAATGTGCTCGACTCCTCAATCAAGTTACCGGAAAAAAAGTTTCGTCTTCAAGCACTGCCAAAAAACGAAACGGAAATCATCATACAGGAAATGGGGGGTGAGCGCGCTCGAATACATTCTTTATACTTTCCTTTTTGGCAGTGGCACATTGTAAGTTTCATGTACGAAAAAGATTATTTGATGCCGATTTCACTGGCAAAAAGACTGATCTATCTCGGAACTTTCGGTATATCCATTGTTGTAGTGTTCACCCTTTTCATCGTATTCAACTGGCTGGTTACGATTCCACTGCAAAGAATTATCCGCGCAACTGAAGATGTTGCTAATGGCCGCCTGGAAAAAATTGAGATCAAGCGTTACGATGAAATAGGACAGGTAACAATTGCCTTTAACTCCATGGTGGATAGTATTAATTCAATCATGTCCGAATTGCGTGAATCCGAAAATAAGTTCCGGAACTTTGCAGATCAGTCGTTTGTAGGCATCAATCTCATTCAGAATGGCGTTTTCATATATGTAAACCCTAAATTTGCGGATATTTTCGGATATACAATAGAGGAATGCCTGAACAATATGAAATTTATTGAACTCGTATATCCTGATGACCTGCCTGTAGTCGAAGATAAAATACGCATGCGATTATCAGGAGAGGCTAAGCAGGTTCAGTATGAATTCAGAGGAATAAGGAAAACCGGAGAAATAATCCATCTTGAGATTTACGGATCTTCAGTTCTTTTCAACGGGAAAACTGCCTCCACAGCGACCGTATTAGACATTACCGAGCGGAAGAAGGCCGAGGAGTTGAGGAAGATGGCTGAAGATGAGATGGAAAAAGCCAAAAAGGCCGCCGAAGCTGCAAATGTGGCTAAAAGCGAATTTCTTGCAAACATGAGCCATGAAATCAGGACGCCTTTGAACGGGATAATAGGATTTACAGACATGCTTCTCGACACCGGCCTTGATCCGAACCAGGCCGATATTGCAAATACGATAAAAAGAAGCGGGGATGTTCTCCTTTCCCTTATAAACAGCGTTCTTGATTTCTCAAAGATAGAATCGGGAGAAATTGAATTTGAAGAAATTGAATTTGATCCTGAACTTACTGCGTATGATGTCTGTGACATGATACGGCCCAGGATCGGTTCAAAGCCTGTTGATATTCTCTGCCATGTGGGCGACAGGCTTCCCTCCTTCATCAAAGGAGATCCCTTAAGATTCAAACAGGTTCTTACAAACCTTGTGGGGAATGCCCCTAAATTTACCGAAAAGGGAGAGATAGAGCTTTCTATCGATGTGGAGGATGAAACCGAAGACAGGATCAAGATTCATTCCATTGTAAGAGACACAGGCATAGGAATTCCGGAAGATAAACTCTCTGTTATTTTTGAGCCTTTCCGGCAGGTTGACGGTTCAACCACCCGGAAATACGGCGGGACGGGTTTAGGCCTTTCCATATGCCGGAAAATTGCTAATCTCATGGACGGGGATATACAGGTTGAAAGCAAACCGGAAAGAGGAAGCGCATTTCATTTTACCGCCTGGTTCAAAAAAACGGAAAACACGAAGATACGCAGGTTTGCGCCTGTATCCCTTTCCGGCAAAAATATACTTATACTGGACGACAACAAAACCAATCTTGATATACTTTCACACGTTCTTGAAAAAGCTGGAATAACCGTTGTTTCCTTAACCCATGGGAAAGAAGTTATTCCTGCTCTGGAAAAAGCGCTGAAATGTGAAAAATCATTTGATCTTTTCATCAGCGATATACAGCTCCCGGATATAAGCGGATATGATGTTGCAATCCAGGTCAGGAAATCAGGGCGTCCTTATGAACGCCTTTTGATGATAGCGTTTTCTTCGTTCACCGGACGTGAGGCGAAAACATGTAAAGAAGCCGGATTCAACGGTTTTCTGAGCAAGCCCATACGGCGGGACAGGCTGTTTCAGATGATAGAGAGGGTGCTGGCCGATAAAGAAAACACGGAAAAACAGGATACACAGGACGAAGTAAAAATGATGACCCAGTATTCCGTGAAAGAGGATATGAAGCATTCAATACGCATACTTCTTGCGGAAGACAATCCCGTGAATCAGAAACTTGCAAAGATGATGCTCACGAAGGCCGGGTATCATGTCGAAATCACAGGCAACGGCCGTGAAGCGGTTGAAATATTTTCATCTTCTCCGGACGCTTTTGATATAATTTTTATGGATATCCAGATGCCCGAGATGGATGGAATGGAAGCGACAATGGAGCTAAGAAGGCGCGGATACGCAGCAATACCGATAATAGCGCTGACGGCCCATGCCATGATAGGTGACAGGGAAAGATGTGTTCAAGCCGGTATGGATGATTACATTACAAAGCCCATTAAAAGGGAAAACATCTTTGAAACTCTTGAAAAGTATGTTTTTAAGAGAGACAAAATATGAACTTTGAAAAACTGGCCGAAGAAATAGGCTTTGACAAAGAAGAATACCTGGAACTTATTGAACTCTTTATCAGTACAACAATGAGCGACATTGATCAACTGAGAACAGGAGTGAATAAAGGCGATTTTACCTCTGCCGAAAGAGCAGCCCATTCCATCAAGGGCGCCGCTTCAAGCCTTGGTCTCTCAGAGGTTTCAAATCAAGCAAAGAAAATCGAACACGCGGCAAAGGAAGACCCGGGCGCGATAACAGCGCCCTTTCTTGATGAACTTGAATCCATGATGAACAGGATCAGGGAAAATTATAAAGCACAAAAAGGTTGATGCTCCAGCAAAATGTCCGCCGGAAAAGAAACCGATAGTGCATTCCCTGATGCTTGCAGCGGGGTTAACGAGCGAATTACAAATAGACGCTGTTCCCTACGGTCGAAGAGTCCCAGTCTCTTGCTGCGGAGGGCTTCAATTTAATGAGAGGAATCAAAATGCTGAATTTTAAAACAGGCAATCTTTACAAATTTAAGACGGATGCCGTCATTATCCCGGTAGCCGAAGACGCGCAATTGCATGAAAATGAACAAGTCATGTCTCTTGCAGGTAAAACGGCAACTGCAGAAGAATTCAGGGGAGCAAAGGGTGACGAATTAACTCTTTACAACCTGCCTGCCGTAAATTCACCGCGGATAATCTTTCTCGGTTTGGGGAAAATAAATACGATTGATACTGAATCGTTGCGTTCAGTGTGCGGGAAAGCAGTAAAAAAATGCATCAAAAACGGAATCAAAAACATTATAATCGCAGCGCCTTCTTCAGGAATACTCGGGATGGAAATAAAAGAGGTTCTTGAGTCCATGCTGGAAGGAGCTTTTCTGGGGAATCATCTCTTCAACAGATATAAAGAAGATAAGAAAAATAAACCGCTTGATAAAATCGATTTATTCGTCGAACCCCGGATTATGATAAATTTTTCGGGTTTGCCTTCACAGGTTGAAACTGTTTGCAACGGAACAATCCTTGCCAGAGAATGGGTCAGCACACCTTCAAACTTAAAAAAGCCGGAGCAGTTTGCAAAAGATATAGCTTCAATAGCAAAGAAGGAGAATCTTGTTATAAAAGCATTTGATTATAACAATCTCAAGCGTCTCGGTTTCGGAGCAATGATTGCCGTTGCATCCGGAAGTAAAAACAAGCCAAAACTTCTTATTCTTAAATATACTCCGAAAGGCGCAAAAAAAACCATAGCCCTTGTCGGTAAGGGCATTACCTTTGACTCGGGCGGAATAAATTTAAAGCCCTCCGGATCTCTTGAAGATATGAAAATGGATATGTCAGGCGCTGCAGCGGTTGCCGCAACACTTATCTCTTCCGCGAAAATTAAACCAAAGGTCGGAATAATCGGGGTAATTCCTATAGCTGAAAACATGCCTTCAGTAGATGCCGCGAGACCCGGAGATATTGTTACAGGTTATAACGGGAAAACAATTGAAATCAACAATACGGACGCAGAAGGACGGTTGATTCTTGCCGACGCGATTTCTTACGTCCTTAAAGAATACAAACCGGACATTCTGATAGACGTGGCAACCTTAACCGGCGCATGTGTTGTTGCGCTTGGAGAAAAGATCGCTGGACTCTTTTCCACCGACGATGAGCTGGCGGAAAAAATAATTCTATCCGCAAAAAGGACAGGTGAACGCTGCTGGCGGATGCCCCTTCCTGAAGATTACAGGGAATTATTGAAAAGTGAATTTGCAGATATAAGCAACATGAGCAGCTCGAAATGGGGCGGAGCCATAACCGCTGCTTTATTCCTCTCCGAATTCGTAAAAGATACGAGGTGGGCTCACATTGATATTGCAGGACCTGCATATGTAAAAAAAGAGACGGACTACTGCGGCGCCGGAGGAACCGGTTTCGGCGTGCGTCTTCTCTGTGACCTTATTCAGAAGCTTTAATGTGCCGGAAGGTTGTTGTTATAGAAGTCGTTTCAAAACCCCGCCTGAGGTCTGATAGCTGTGTTGCAAGCCTCTTCAAAATGCTCACATACTACCGTGTATGCTGCGCTTTTTCATCGGCTTGCGCCTTGCTCTCAAACCTGA
>RPRI01000123.1 GCA_003818505.1 Desulfobacteraceae bacterium
TAAAGAATTAAAAGTTTGGCATAAAGTCATATCAACTGTGCCCGGCAATTTATAAGACAACGAAAATGTTCCCTAAAATTGAGGATTTTTCTTTGACTTCACAAATGAGAAGAGCGGCTTTATCGATTCCCGGTAATATTGCGGAAGGGTATGGCAGGAAAACGACCCTTCTGAATATTTACGTTCATTATATATTGCCTATGGATCAACGTGTGAACTTGAGACTCAGATGCTATTATCCGGAGACCTGGGCTATCTCGATACTGAAAGTATTTCAGGACTTCTAAGGGATATCAGGGAGGTTGAGAGGATGATGAAAGCTTTAATAAAATCATTGGGAAATAAACACTTGAACCCTTGACCCCTCGAATCCTGGAACCCTTTCTCCCAACTAATTGGGAGAAGAACCAAAAATATTCAATCCGAGCCTTTCCTTCTTCTTCGCGGCGCCCTTGCTTCTGCAATTTTCCGGTACTTTTCCCTCATGCCCGGAAGAACGGCAAAAACATAAACAGTCGCAAGTATCAGGAGCCCTAAAATAAAGAATAAGGCTATTTTCTGGTCTATCAGATCCTGGGGTTTTACCGGCCCGAATAGGATAAAACTCCCTACAATTCCATAAACAATGATAACGACCACGGGGAAAAAGATGCCGCCTTTTATCTTAAAGGCCCTCTCCCTTTCGGGCTCCGTGTATCTCAGCTTTATTACGCAAAGCGCTATTACGATATATATCATGCACTCTGCCGCGGCTATAATAAGGATCATGCAGAGAATATAATGGGTGATAAAACCGAATGCAGTCACGGCAACGCAATAAAGGGTTACTACAACCATCGCAACCCAGGGTGTCGCATAAACCGAATGTAGCCTGGCCATAAATTTCGGAAGCGACCAGTCCCTTGCCATGGCATATAAAAACCGCGATGATGTCATCAGGCCGGCATTGATTGATGTGAGGGAAGCAAAAAGAGCCATCAGTATCATGAAATAAAGGCCGAAACTGCCAAGAAGGCTTTTTCCGTATAGTATATGCGGGATAGGAAGCCCTTCAGGTTTAAGAACCCACCCGAGTTCTTCCTTGCTTAAAACTGAAGTCATTGCCATCGAGAACAGGGCATAAGTTACCGTTAAAAGGCCAAGAGCAAGCATCATGCCTTTGGGGATTATTTTTACGTCTGTTACTTCTTCCGACATGGTAATGACCCATTCGAAAGCTATAAAGCCTGACATTCCGATTGCAACAGCCTGAATAAACCCGTCAAAAGTTCCTATTTCAAAAGGATTTATGAAATTAAAATCAATTCTGTAAAAACCATAGACCGACACTGCTATGAGGCCGACAAACATTGTGTATGCTATTATATCCTGGGTTGTCCCGGCAATTTTAATTCCCTTCAAATTCAAATAGAAGAGAATCAGGCCGAAAACTACGGCAAATAATAAAGGGTTAATCTGCGGAAAACCCTGCGAAATACCCTGAGAAAGGATAAATATTTCGGCCCCGATAATTGAAAGCTGCCCCAGGACATAAACGCCTGAAATTATGATCGCAGCCTTCTCACCAAAAGCTTTTTCTATAAAAAGTTTTATGCCTGCGGCTGTGGGGAACATCGAATTGAGTTCGGCAAAACATGAACCGGCAAGTACAGCCATGATTCCGGCAGTCAGTATGGCTATCCAGGAGGAATTCCCGGTAAGATAACTCGCAAGTTCGATAAAAGAGAGATACGTAACAGTTGCAAGAGCCATTCCGGCTCCTGTTGAAACCACTGTTCTCAAACCGACAGCTCGTCTTAATTCAGTCATGATATGTTTCTTTCCAATTATTATGGCCTCGTAAAAAGTTGAAATATGCTCACTTGATGAGCTTTTTGGGGATTTTTAAATCACTTCGCTAAATCACAAGAAGTTTTCGCCTGCGGCGGGTTAAAGCCTTGTGATTTTTAACGCTCAGTTCTTCAAAAATCTTTTTCCCAAAAATCTCAAATCCGTTCGCATATGACTTTTTACGAGAGCATCAATTATTATGTTTCTTTCCATAAAAATTCTTCGTGCTCTTCGTGGTTTAAATCCGCACGGAGTAAGCACAACAAAGCATGAGAATACAGAAGCAGGGAGCCGGAACATCTGTGGTATTGTTTTTCTTCCATATTCTGAATTCTGACTCCTTTATTTATGTCCTGCTTCCTGTATCCTTATCTCCTTCAAAGATTTATCAAACGCATCTATCACGAAATCAACTTCCTCTTCGGATATAACGAGCGAAGGCATGATCCTTATAATCTTCGGATTATTGAAGGTGTATATCGAGATGACTCCGTTTTTCTTGAGAAGGCAGGCCATCCTGGGGCCTATGCTGTCTTCGGGAAACTCTATTCCCAGCATGAGCCCTTTTCCCCGGACATCCACTACGAGTTCGGGAAATTTATTTTTGAGCTTCAGAAGACCTCCCATGAATCTTTTACCCATTTTTTCAGCGCGTGCCGGAAGATCGTTCTTTTCAATGTATTCAATGGCGGCAAGAGCCGTAAGGCAGGCAAGGGAGGTTCCCCCGAAAGAATTTATTATTATAAATGGATTGGCATAAAGAAAATCGCTTATCTCTTCCGTAAAGACTGCGCATGATATCGGATAAATACCGCCCGACATCGATTTTGCAAGCACCATTATGTCGGGGGTAACCCCGCTGTGCTCTGCGCAGAACATCTTTCCGGTGCGTCCGAATCCGGTCTGTACTTCATCAAATATAAGAAGTATTTCATTTTCGGTGCAGAGCTGCCTCAACCCGGCGAGATAGGAATCACCGGCAGGGCGTATCCCGCCTTCGCCCTGCACGGGTTCGAGAAGCACTGCCGCCGTATCTTTTGTTATTGCAGATTTTACGGCGTCTAAATTGTTGAAAGGAACATGGATATATCCGGGAGTAAGCGGGGCAAAAGGCTTCTTGTATACTTCACGCCCTGTTGCAGGCAGCGAAAAGCCTGTAACCCCGTGATACCCGTTCTCCATGCAGATAATCTCTTTTTTCCGGGTATGTCCCCTTGCAAGCTTGATTGCCACTTCAACAGCCTCTCCGCCACCGCAGCAGAAAAGCGAGTATTTAAGGTTCCCGGGAGTAATCTCGGCAAGTTTTTTTGCAAGAAGGCCCCTTTCCCTTATGATGCTTATCCATCCGCCCATGTCGTATACGTCAAGGGCTTTTTTCAAAGCATCCGTTATTTCACGGTTATGTCTGCCTGCATTGAAGATTCCGGCGCCGGTCACGCAGTCTATGTACTTTTCGCCCGAAATATCCCAGACGCAGGCGCCTTCCCTCCTGCCTTCTATCACATCGAGACCGGCGTTCTTGAACATCCTTAAGGCAAACGGATTGAGATACTCCTTGTAGTTTGTCTCGGTCTCCTTCCTAATTTTCTCAAAATCCTTTTCGGCAAGGATGTCATCAATAACGGACATTTCTCAGACCTCCGGCCATATGATGGCGGTAATGGCGTCTATCCTCATGATGTCTTCCTGGGTCCCCTTGACCTTTATCTCACCCTTCAGGTATTTCTGCGTGGGATTTATATCTCCCCAGAACATGTCGCAAAGAGTCTCGCTTTCACCTTCAATTATTACATCGGGAGTTCCGGCTGACCCTTTTTCATTGCTTAATATTTCACCCTCTTTGACAGTCATCGTGAATTTATCGCCTGTATCAACCGAGGCATAATGCAGCACCTTTGTCCAGTCCCTCTGCATTCTTCTTAAACGCTTATTGCCGTTACACTGCTCTTTAAAGTCTGCCAGAGCTTCCATTATCTCGTCTGATGTTGCCATATAAAACCCTCCTCACACAATTAATGTGATTGTCCATAAAAAATTTGTTTTACAGAGACCTTTGAAGAATGTCCAATTTTGTTCAAGTACAAGAAAGGCGATAATTTTAACCGCAGGAATACACGTAAGTATTTCGAGGATTAAAATTCGAGCCTGACGCAGTAATCGGGCAAAAGGGGGCGTTATGCAAAGGTCTCTCCTAATATTTTTCGATGCCTCCCTGTTTAATTATTGCCGCCATCGATTTGTCGAGCGCGTCTAACACAAAATCGACCTCATCCGGCTGAATCACAAGAACAGGCATGAGCCTCATTACGGATGGCTCATTGCCGGTATATATTGCCATTACACCATTTTGCGCAAGCTGATAACTCATCCTGGGCCCTATCGACTCGTTGGTATACTGGAGCCCCATCATGAGGCCCTTTCTCCGCACCTCAAGAAGAAGATCCGGATATTTTTTCAACAGCACATCGAAGCCCTTCTGGAATCTTTCGCCCATGGCTGCTGCGTGTTCGGGAATCCTGTTTTTAACAAGAAAATCAATCACAGCCATTCCAACTATGCATCCGAGATCTGAACCTCCGAAGGTTGAAAGATGAACAAAGGGATGAGTTACGAGAAAGTCATTCAGCTCCTCCCGGTATATTGTGGCTGATATCGGAAAGAGATTGCCGCCGAGTGATTTTGCAACTGTCATTATGTCCGGAACAACACCCGAATACTCGCAGGCAAACATCTTCCCGGTGCGTCCGAATCCCGTCTGGATCTCGTCAAATATAAGAAGGATTTCCCGCTTGTCACAGATCTTTCTTAACCCTTGCAGATATTCGTCCGTGGCCAGGTGTATTCCGCCCTCACCCTGGACAGGTTCAAGAATGATTGCAGCCGTATCATCTGTCATTGCCTCCTCAGCTGCCTTAAGATCGTTGAATGGAACAAATTTGAACCCGGGCATCATGGGATAAAACGGTTTCTTGTATGCATCCCTTCCTATGGCTGCAAGAGAAAATCCGGTATGTCCGTGATAGGCCTTTATTGTTGAAATGATCTCCGTCTTCATTGTGAAGCCCCGGGCAAGTTTTATCGCAAAATCGTTTGCCTCGCCTCCGCCCACACCGAACATGACATACTGCAGATCTCCGGGAGTTATTTCGGCAAGCTTTTTTGCAAGATCGGCTTTAGGCTTGCTGCAGAGAAGAAATACGCCGAGATCGTATTCATCGAGGGCATTTTTGAGAGCTGCGACTATCTCAGGATTTCTTCTTCCGACATTAAATGATCCGGCGGATGTTATGCAGTCAATAAATTTTTTCCCCGTGATGTCCCAGACGCACGCTCCTTCCCTCTTTCCCTCGATAATATCGAGTCCGGCGTTTTTCAATACTCTTGCCTTCTGGGGGTTGACGTACTTTGAAAAATCGGCCAATGCCTGTTTTTTGATCTCCTCGGCACTTTGTGTCATGGTACCCTCCTATATAATTAATTTCGCATGCAAACAATAAATTATCGTAAGTTGGAAGGAAATAAGTCCTGAGATTTTTAATTAAATCATTTTCTCTTGCTTTGCAACCGGCACCTTTTTTTCTCCTTAACAGGCAAACCTTCTAACTTGAACCGAAACAGCGAGTGCATTCCTCGCAGCTCTGCTGCGGGGAGCTTCAATCCAAAAAATATGTGCTATATTCCGATGAAAACAATTAGCGGGCATATTGTTTTTGAGTGCTTCTTGTTTTTTGGTAAATTGGAATTGACATTAATAATAGTTCAATATAAATTACTATCAATAATAAACTAGGTAAAATTATGATTAAAGAGATATTTGAACTGCAAAATCCATGGCGTTATAAGACAGGCTTTTCCTTCAATCTTAAAGATAGGGATATATTATCTCATATTATTAATAATTTAGATAATGATAAAATTATTGGACTTATCGGCAGCCGGCAGGTTGGAAAGAGTTCGATTATTTTTTTGATGATTCAGCATCTGATCCGGAAAAATGTTCCCCCTCAATCCATTTTTTATTTCAATCTGGATGATCTTAAACTCCAGGAGCTTTTTTATGATATCCCGGAATTTATTCAATTTATCGGAAAAGATGATGCCAGGAAATTTATCTTTATCGATGAAATTCAGAGGCTGCAAAATCCGGGGCTTTTTTTAAAAGAACTGTATGACCTGGGCCTGAATATCAAAATCATTTTTTCAGGATCATCTCAGCTTGAAATCAAGTCAAAATTAAAAGAACATCTGGTCGGAAGAGCAAGACAATTTGAAATTCACCGCTTGTCTTTCAGCGAATACCTCAGCTTCGCTGCGCCTGTTACGAAAAAACAGGCATTGGCCGATATGCTTGTTTTCGGATCCTATCCGGCTGTGGCTTTGGAAACGCAAAAGATTGAAAAAAAAATGATCCTCAAGGATATTTATCAAAGCTATATTGAAAAGGATATTACCGATTTTTTGCGGGTTGAAAACACGCAGGCTTTCAACCGCATGGCGGGATTGCTGGCAAACCAGTCCGGACATCTTTTGAATATTGAGAATCTGGCAACATCATTGAAGATTACAAGAAATGAAGCCGAAAAATATATAAGCATTCTGGAACAAACATTCATTATTAAAAGGATTTATCCCTTTTATAAAAATTATAAGAAGGAAATCACCAAGACTCCGAAAATATATTTCATGGATCTTGGTTTACGGAACTATGCCGTAAATAATTTTAACGACATTGATCATAGAAATGATCAGGGAAATCTTTTTGAAAATTTATTTCTCCTGGAACTGCTAAGCAATGATCATCTGTCGCAAAACAAGATTAATTTCTGGCGTACAACCAACCAGACAGAGATTGATTTTATCGTGGCCGGAGAGAATGTCATTGAAGCCATTGAAGTTAAATGGGAAAGGGAAACAATTCCAAAAAGTTTTCAGACCATAGTCAAATACTACCCGGAAATATCACCAAAAATTATAACGAAAAAATATTTCTTATGATAACAGCCGCCTCCCGGCCGGTACGGCTACAGATCAAGATAGACAAACCGCGTCTCTTGCTTTGCAACCGTCCCTGGCACCAGTCGCAAAATATACGCAAATCCCCCGAAAACTACTATCATACACCCTGCAAAATAACATGTCTGGCCTAAACTTGACATACAAGCTGATCAGTGCGATATACAAGGACATGAAAAGCAAATGTATATCGTTAACGATGACCCTAATCGCACTTCTATCGGCATTCTACCTAACAGGCTGTGTCTCGACATACCAACTTACGAGAGGCATCGACAAGTCCGACATCAAACCCAACGGCTACACCGCATACGAAAACAAAAGCCAAGACCTCGTCCTCTTCGACAAAGCGGGCGGACTGGAAGCCGACCTGAACTCCGAATGGGGGAAACTACCGAATGCAAACCTCTCAGACTTCGCCTCAAACCCACGACTTAACGCGGAAGAAGTAGTCACCCACAACAGAGAAACGAAAACAACAACTCAGGAAGCAATAATCTTCTACACAGGTCCCGACGGGAATAAATACGAACTGACTTCAAGCAACGGCAAGTTCAACCTAATAAAGAATGAAGACGGCGGTAAAGGTGGCGGCGGCGGTGGTGGTGGAGGCGGGGGCGGTGGGGGGAACGGAGACTGATTACTTACACAATTATAGTCACAATTCTCAAATTATAAAAAACTATGCGCCCACACTTATAGTATAATCAACAATTGGATTAACCCCAAGACTATCTGAATAAAAAGTTTCAGTCACATCATAATTAAAACCTGATTTATAACAAAACCATCTATTTGTCCCAGTTATACTTTCGCCAGCAGGAACAACGTTCCCGCCAAAAGAGGCTGGCATAGTTGTACTTAATGAATCACAACTACTCATTGGAACACCACTCTCAGTCCAATAATAACATCTCTTCCTTGAACCCAATATCGCATCAGTGCTATCTCCTGTTTCTACTATCATCATATCATAATGAACCCATTTGTCGTTACCTATGAAACATCCAGGGTCTAATCCTTCATTATATCTCAAATTACTATAACTCGCACTCAGCACAGCCACCGCAGGAGGCGTACAATCCTTAGTCCCCGCCACACTTCTGGTGTTCCCACAATTACTTGTCTGTTCAACAAAGTCAGTCGTACAAATAGTGTTAAGGTCAACAATCGACGTCCAAGTTGTCGGCACGCAAGCGCAAGGCACAATCGTGCTCACAGCGGTATCATATAATATGAAATTATCACAAGACGACAAGGTATCAGGACAATCGGGTAAATCTGCAGGAAGGGCACAGTCGCTCTCCCAACTGCCAGCAAAGTTCCAACAACTATACTCATCGTCATCCCCACTATTACAATCTCCGGATTCAAACCCGCCATCATAACCCGAACATAGAGCGGGATAATAATTAGTCTCGGCACATACATCACAAACCACATACGACCTCTCCCTACAAACTCTCTTACTCAACAAGTTAGCCACGCACGCCCCATCAACACACAACTCACCGACACCACAAACTTCCTCAACAACCGCACTCGTCCCATATTCCAAACACGGGTCCGAATCAAAATTTCCACACTCGCTCTTCAAAACCTTAAGAAAATCACTCGAACAGAACAGGGGCGACCCGCCCACCATACAATCGTCCCTACAATAACCCTCAGGAAATCCACCCTCCCAGAAAAACAACCTGACCTTCTTCGGGGAATACTCCGCATCCTCCCCGTCCCCAATCTCCGCAGAAACCACAACCTCTTCTACAAAAACATCCTTATCTAATGTCGCATAAAAAATAATCGGGTCCATCTTACAATAATCATTCACATCTCCAAGATTACAAACCCGAAGCAGATACCCGATGCCCTCAGGTACCTTTTCCGCAACATACTCGTCTAAGGAATCATAAGCAGGGTCACCGGGCAAATCAACAACCACCTTCATTACATCCGACCTCAAATCACTGCTCATCGCAATCTCATCCAAAATCTCGTTCTGCAAACTATAAGAATAATCCTCAACACTCAAAACCTCTCTCGCCGACTGCTCAGAATAAACGCTCATCATAACCCCCGCCACAATCAAAACCGCAATCGTCGCCTCCAGAATATGAATCCAACCACTTTTATTCATGGTTTTACCAGAACTTTATATTTTAAATATCTACCCCCGCCCCGCCCAACCCAACGGCACAACTGATTTTAATCAACAGCCAGCTTAACCCTCGAGCACAACTGATTTTAATCGGGGAATTTCGCAGTGTAAAAAAATCCGTGGCGTACAAAAGAGAACGTACGCGAGAATTTGTTTTACCAAGAAATTGCCGATTAAAATAAGTTGTAGGAGAGCAGGGAGCTTGAATCGACTAGATAGGGGTCAATGTTCATTCTCGGTTCTGCGACCCTCTAAGCACCCAAACCTTAACTTAGGGCTGCTGAGATTCCTCCCTCTGACCCGATTCATCAAGGCAAGATCAAAGAGGACAAAGCATCAACGTCAAAACGACAACGTGCTGAACTTCATCTCACAACCTGCCTTGCGGTCCGCCATAAAGCCCATTTGCGTAAAGCGTGGGGCTAGCACGCCAACCTACCTACAAAAAGATTAAGCGGGAAAACTTTAAAAGACTTCCTGTTCTCACAATTCAGTGCCTTCGTCGCATAATGGTATTGCAGCGGATTGCTAATCCGCGCCCTCCGGGGCTCCAGGGTTCGATTCCCTGCTGTGGGCGTATCGATACGTCATTTACATTTGCGGCTTGTAATTCGATTATTATATAATATCAGCATAATATGCCACAATATCAGGGGTTGATGCTCTAGGACTCTTTATCATTGACCGGGGAATCATCGGGTCAGGCTATCCTGAAAACGCTCCAGCCCCTTGATGAAATCTGTCATGGTTGTGTAAAAAGCAAGTTAAAAGTCTGATTTGCACAACTATTCTTTCCAGGCCCTGGTCGCTGGTCCCTGATCCCTGAGATTATATGTCAGTCCGGTTTGCCCGTTATATTGACATAACAAAAACGTGTATTAATCTTAAATCAATCTGGAAGCGAAATCGTGTTTAGGAACGATTAGCCAATACAATAAAATATAGGGAGAACGATTCCGGGATGGAGTAAAATGCATGCTGTTTTTCCCGCATATGGAGGTGATATTATGACAATCGAAAATAATGACATTAAAAGAGATGAAAGAAGCGAGGTCGAAGAAGAAAATTCGGAAAGAGACATGAGCTGCTGTTGCGCCGTTGATTCCTGTGGTTGCAGTGTCGATTCCTGCGGCTGTTATGTCGAAACTTGCTGCTGTTAACCTCCGATGATTCTTAATTTGATTATGAATATAAAATAAGGATTGAGTCTTAAGGTTCAGTCCTTATTTATTTGCATCCCTTCCAGACTGCTCAACCGGTCATCACCGAAAGCTATCTGCACACCGCCTTTAAGATAAAGTGCCTGCTTGAACATTTCTGCACAAATAAGTTGACACCAACCGTGAATAATTTAGAATATAAAAGAGAAAAAGGACTCGTAAAAGGAGGATCACCTCCAAATTTGTTTATGATCCTCGAACCCTTTTCATCAAAGATAATTTTTCTGCGGGGAGGGAAAATATGAAAGAGAACAGGAAAAAATGGACCCGGCCTCAACTGATTGTTCTGGGCAGGGGAACGCCTGAGGAAAATGTGCTGGCCGGCTGCAAGACCAGCAAGCTTGCCGGTTCCGCAGCCACGATACGATCTTGCAGGAAATTTAGTGCAAACAAAAAAAAGTGCAACAAAGCCAGTTGCAGTGTGATTTCCAAAACGTCTTAGGTTTATCCCCCGTATTCTCTGACCGGGAGTAACTGCTTCTTAGGCGTATATCCATTGGGTCTTTGGTCTATGGTTTTTGGTTTAACCAGAAACAACAACCCGGCAAAACCGATTATCTATGCCAGCCTCTTAATCAGATATTATGCAAAGCTCTTTCCCCTTATATCCGACGACATTCAACGATATGCAACAGTACACAATAATAAAAGAAACAAATATCCCCCGCCTTCCCCTTGAAGGCGAAATTGATCTGACCTGCCGCTGCAATTTACGTTGCCGCCACTGCTGGCTCCGCATACCGGCAAACGACCCTTCAGGGAAAAAAGAACTTTCATTTGATGAAATCGGCAGGATTATTGCCGAGGCCCGTGCTATGGGGTGCCGCAGTTGGTCGATCTCAGGCGGTGAACCCATGCTGCGTCCGGATTTTGCCGGGATTTTCGACATGATCACCAGCAGTTCTTTACCCTATTCTCTGAACACCAATGGCACGCTGATAACCCCATCCATTGCCCGCCTGCTGAAAAGAAAAGGGGCGAAGATGGTTGCCTTGTACGGGGCGACAAAAGAAGTCCATGATCAGATAACCCGCACCCCCGGATCATTTGAGGCAACAATGCAGGGTTTTACCTATCTCAGGGAGGCAAAAACCGGATTCACCGTGCAGCTGATACCAATGCGCGGCAACTATCACCAGTACGAGGCCATGATAGAACTTGCCCGTTCATTGAGTCCGGTATACCGTATGGGGGCGCCGTGGCTTTATTTCTCAGCCTGCGGTAGCGCTGCCCGCAATCGTGAAATCTCCAGGCAAAGGCTTGACCCGGTCTCGGTGATTGATCTTGATCCGCCCAACACAATGGATGATGATGAAAAGATAACAACGGCTTTATCTCCTTCCGGGGAAGACGACCGTCTCTTCGCGGCCTGTATCGACGAATGCCGGACTTTTCATATTGACCCTTATGGAGGCATGACCTTCTGCCCTTTTGTCAGGGATCCGGCACTGCGATATAACCTGCGGAAGGGGAGTTTCAGTGAGGCATGGGATGACTTCATCCCTTCAATCACCGATAAAGTTCGATACGACTCCGAGTACCGGGAAAACTGCGGCAGTTGCAACAAGAGCACCGATTGCCGGTGGTGCCCGGCCTATGCCTACCTGGAACACGGACGATACTCTGCAAAAGTGTCTTACCTCTGCCGTCTAACAGATAAAACTCGAGACTACAGAAAAAACTGGCAGCTTCATCACCGCCGGTATTTCCGGATAGCAGGAATAACCATCAGGGTTGATTCCGATATCCCTTTCACGGAAAAGACCTTTGACCCCAAATTCAAAAAATTCCGGGCGGCCGGCCCGGGAGATGAGATGATCATACTGCGCCATCATTTTTCTCTAAAGGAATTAAATGTTTCCGATCTGATTGAAAATTCAGGCAAAGAGGTTTACCGCCGTGCGCCCTGGGCGATCTACAGCAAAGACCGGTCCTGGATATACCTGGGCATAGCGCCCCAAAAATGTGACAAAACCATTCATTGTGCGGCAGTATTCAACGAAGATCATACACGGGGGCGGATCTACAACAACAGTGAAGCCCTGTTCCGCCAGGGGAATTTGCATTCACTGACAATGTTCCCTTCCGATCAGATCCTTCTGGCAAGGACGCTCGCCGACCGTCAGGCCTGCTTCTTCCATGCCGCCGGGATGATAATAAACGGAAAGGGATTCCTCTTCGTGGGGCACTCGGGGGCCGGTAAAACCACGGCGGCAAAGATGCTGAAAAAACAGGGCGAAGTGCTCTGTGACGACCGCATTATAGTACGTCACCATACCAACGGACTGCGAATTCACGGAACCTGGAGCCACGGAGATCTGGCGGATGTTTCCGCTGCCTCCGCCCCGCTTTCAGCCATCCTGTTCCTTGAAAAGTCGCCCGCAAACCGCCTTGTCCCGGTGACGAAACAGAAGGAAACAGCGCAGCTCCTTGTTCAGTATGTGGTTAAATCCCTCGTCACCGCCGACTGGTGGGAAAAGATTCTGGCTCTGATAGAAAATATTGCCGGAGAAGTTCCAGCCTACAGGCTCCAGTTTGACAAGAGCGGCCGTATTAATGACACCATAGAGAAACTCCTCTGATGGACCGATGAAAGAAAAAAGATACTTCGTAAAAAAGGACTTGGGCAGTCACATTCTCTGGAAAGGAGAAGGGCCTCCCGCGGCTCACCTTGACATCGAGCTTACGGAACGCTGCAACAATAACTGCATCCATTGCAGCATCAACCTGCCCGCCGGTGACGGCAATAACCGCTCACGCGAACATGACACCGAAGGATGGAAGAAGATCCTTCGCCAGGCCGGCGATCTGGGGATTATGACGGTTCGTTTCACCGGGGGGGAACCTCTTCTGCGGAATGATTTTTCCGAGCTCTATCTTTTTGCACGCCGCCTCGGGCTTACGGTGCTGCTGTTCACCAACGCCCGGTTGATAACACCACAAATCGCCGACATGCTGGCCGATATCCCTCCCCTTGAAGATATCGAGATTTCAGTTTACGGCATGAAAAAAGAATCGTATGAGGCGGTAACCGGCACACCAGGCTCTTACGAAGAGTTCCGGAACGGCATGCAATCTCTTATCGACAGGAAAATACCTTTCGTTGTAAAAGGAGCTCTGTTGCCGCCCAATAAAAAAGAAATGGCGGAATTTGCCGCCTGGGCGGCAGCCAACCCGAGGATGGATGCTCCGCCTGCCTACGCAATGTTCTTTGACCTGCGGGGGCGGCGGGATTCCGCTGCCAAAAACAGCAGGATCAGACGCCTGCGCGTCTCTCCCGAAGAAGGTCTGGAGGTCCTGACACAACAGCCTGAACATTATCGTAGGGAACTATCTGAATTTTTTGATAAATTTTTGTCGCCTCCGGGTGACCGGCTGTTTACCTGCGGGATCGGACCGGGCTGCGTGGACGCCTACGGTGTTTTCCAACCCTGCTTGTCGCTCCGGCATCCCGATTTGACTTTTGACCTGAAAAAGGGCACACTGAAAGAAGCCTTAACGTCGGTATTTCCCCGCCTGAAAGAAATGAGGGCCATAAACCGGCTTTATCTCGAACGCTGCGCCCGCTGTTTCCTGAGAGGTTTCTGTGAGCAATGCCCGGCGAAGTCCTGGTCCGAGCACGGCACGCTGGATACGCCGGTCGAATACTTCTGCCGGGTGGCCCATGCGCAGGCCCGCTTTCTGGGACTTGTCAGGAAGGGGGAACAGGCCTGGAAAGTACGAGACAGAGAAGAAAGAATAAAGGATCTTCTCCAAAAGAGTCGGTGATCCTGTGAGGATTCAAGGGGTCAAGGATTCAAGGGTCCGAGTGAAATACTCAGGAAACAAAATAAAAAAATTACAGGAGTATTCTCAAAGAAGAAAGCTATTGTTTGGCATTACATACAAAAAGGGCTGTTAAAAATATTTCTTAGAGTATGAAAGAAAATGATATGATTCCTATGGCGATAATAAAATCGATTGGAAACAATTACTTGACTCCTTGAACCCTGGAATCATGGAACCCTTTCTCTTAACCAATCTGAAAAGGAGAGTGACGGCATCATGAAAAAGATTCGGATGGACATGGTTTTTTCCCACTCCAGCGATGTGGTATCCAGAGAAATTGACGACGCCCTGATTATCGTTCCCCTCACGTTCGGCGTGGGCGATATGGAAGACGACCTCTTTTCGATGAATGAAACCGGTACGGCAATCTGGAACATGCTGGACGGCAAGAAAACCATGCAGGGAGTCATCGAAGCCCTGGTTCGACAATACCGGGCCGAACCGGCTGAAATCGAACAGGATGTCACCGGCATCGTCACGGAACTGCTCAAAAGGAGAATGCTTGTCGAATCGACCGATGCGTGAATATCAGCGTCCCGCCCTGCAGAAAAGCGGCATCTCCCTTTCCGGAAAAGCCCTGATTGAGCTAATGCAGGCCATACATGCGAAAGGAATGCCGGTTCGATTCAGCGCAGGCGGTTGCAGCATGGCTCCATTTATCAGGGATGGTGACATTATATCCGTCGTCCCCCCTTCTTCCCGTCCGCCCGGGATGGGAGATGTGGTGGCTTTCCTCCATCCGGAAACAAAATTTCTTTGCGTACACAGAGTGTTGTCCCGCAACAAAGGCGCCCTTCTGATACAGGGTGATAACTCACCGGGAAAACCGGACGGAATTATCTCCATGGAGGCGATCATGGGACGGGTAACACAGGTGGAGCGTGGCGGCAGAAAGATAAGACTGGGCTTTGGTCCGGAACGCGTCATGATTGCACTTCTCTCCCGCAGCAGGCTGTTGGAGGTGATACGGCGTTTCGCCGGTCCGTTTTATAGATATTTCAGAAGGAGGCGGATTCTTTGCGAAAAGAGTTAGTTTCCTTCATCCGTCTGCCTCATTTTGCCCTCTGGAAAAAAATTGGAGAGAAGCGAATTCCCTTATCCTTCGAACTGGAGGTCACCGCCCGCTGCAACAACAACTGCCGGCATTGCTATATAAACCTTCCTCCGGGAGATGAAACAGCTCTCCGTGATGAACTTACCTTGGATGAAATCGGCAATATCGCGGACCAGGCAGTCTCCCTTGGGGCCCTCTGGTGCGTTATTACAGGTGGCGAGCCTTTGCTCCGGAAAGATTTTATTGAGCTTTACCGGTTACTGAAAAGTAAAGGACTGCTGGTTTCTGTTTTTACCAATGCCTGCCTGGTCACCGACA
>RPRI01000124.1 GCA_003818505.1 Desulfobacteraceae bacterium
TCAGCTATTAGAGACCAAGGATATCACACTTTCTGCCCACGGCCGGATACAGATTACCGTTGCAGATGAGTTTACCAACCACGCAAACATAGGCTACATAATCTTTGACACGGACTCATCTGCGGTCCAGGGCTACACGAAATTTTACCAGGAAGGGATCTATCGATCCGCTATTGCTGCGGTAAAAGAGGTAAACGCCTCGAACATCTATATCTCGCATATAGCCTCAAACGCTCAGTGGTGGACCGGGGTTAGCCTGGTGAACACAACCCCGACAATGAAAGAACTGACCATTACCTTTAACAACGGCCAGACTGTTCCTTACACGCTCATTGCCAACGAACATAAGGCATTCACAATCGAAAGCCTGTTCAATAACCAACCACAGCCGGACATTCAATCAGCGGTGATTACAAATGCAAGCGGCGTAATCGGACTGGAGTTGTTTGGCAGTACCGGGGGCGGCAACCAGTTGGACGGGGTCCTCCTTACCGACGATACCGCTTCGACCGTATACTATCCCCACGTGGCCAGTAATAATATCTGGTGGACCGGCATTGTGGCCTATAACCCATCGGATTCTGCAGGGACTATGACAATAACGCCCTATAGCGCCCAGGGTACCGCGCTTTCCCCCACAACCCTTCCCATAGCGGGGAAGGGAAAATATATCGGCGTGGTTTCGGATCTCGGCCTTTCCGCTCAGACCGAGTGGTTCAAGATAAACTCCACGCAGCCCCTCACCGGCTTTGAGCTTTTTGGTACCATCGACGGCAAGCAGCTTGCGGCCTATGCAGGAAGCGGCGCAAAGACGGGCGTTTTTGCCAAAATCGAGAAGTACGGCTGGACCGGAATTGCCTTTGTGAACACGGAAGCCGGCGCGGCGTCTGTCGCCTTGACCGCCTATAACGACAGTGGAACTGCGGTAGCTACCCAGGTGCTTCCTGTAAGCGGATATGCCAAGGTGGTTGATTTTGCGGAGACGATCTTCTCAGAGGATATAAGCGGTGCCACCTACATTGCTTACTCATCAGACAGGAATGTTGTGGGTTTTCAGCTAAATGGCACCTCGGACAGCACGATGCTCGATGGGCTGCCAGGACTTGGTGCAACCAATTGATCCACCAAAATGCACTGTTACGGCGATCAGAAATCAGACGGTATTGTTTCTGATTTCGCTCAGATTGATTTGGAGGCGCCAATTGCAGTAATGAGGCTTAAATACATTGATAAAGATAGTCAGGTCCATATCTTTTCCCCGTTATAATCAAAAGAATATCTCGAAGCTCTGCTTCGGGGTAAGAATCCGGAATTCAGAATCCAGAAGGGGGATTAAAATATCTTCAAAAAAAATTCTGACTTCTGACTACTGTATTCTGTATTCCAGATACCTCGCAGCTCTGCAGCGGGGTAGTTCATATGAAAGAAGATTCCATCATGGAAATAACATCCACTACTCGGAGTATAGTGCTTAACTGGATTCAGCCTTCGAGCTTTGAGCGTCGGTTTGAATTGCATTCAGAAAAGGGTGTATTCGGAAAATTATATTTTGAAACAGTCGATACAGCCTCTGGCTCGCTGACAAGCACCGATCAAACAACGGAAAGCTGGACATTCAAGCGAGTCGGGCTTCTGAATTCGCATATAACCATCAGGGCGGCCGGAACAAATGACAATGTGGCCATCTATCGGTCCAAATTATTTGGCGATGGATGGATAGAGTTTACCAAAGGAAGCAAATTCCATTGGAAATCAATAAGTGGAATTGGATCGAAATGGGGCTTCGCCAATGAACAGGAAGAAATATTGTTAGCGATGAAATCAAAATGGTATAGCCCGCTGAAGATACAGGCATCCATTGAAATTGAACCAAAAGGCCAAGGCCTGGATGAACTGCCCTTGCTGCTGATATCAGGCTGGTATCTTATGGTCTGTAGCCATTATGCCGGCATATGATAAAAGCTTTAGCATGAAAAAAAATCTGCACTTATCGTGAATAAAAATCTGGCGATGCCGGTAAGATACGTTTAATGGCGAAGATAATGCGGTGTTTTGGAGTAGAGCCGTAGCTCCACTTGCAACTGAGCCTAAATTACGATCCTAAATCACAAATGCATAATCATCATTGACACCTGTTACGCTATAGGTTACACTATTTTCAATGATAAAATCATTCAAACATAAAGGGCTAAAAAGGCTATTTGAAACAGGAAATGTCTCTGGAGTGAATCCGCAACATGTTGAACGCCTTCGAAAAATTCTTGCGCTTTTAGAGACATCCGAAACTATTGATGATATGGATCTGCCCGGTTTGAATTTGCACAATTTAAAGGGGAAAAGAAAAAATATATTAGCTGTAAAAGTTAGTGGAAATTGGCGGGTGACCTTTAAATTGAAAAACGGAGACATTTTAGAAGTAAATTATGAAGATTACCATTAAAGGAGTTGATTATGGGTATGCATAATCCACCACATCCTGGTGAAATAATTAAAGAGTTTTGTATTGAGCCTCTTGGTTTGACTGTTACCAGGGCAGCGGAGACCTTAGGTGTTAGCAGGAAAACATTTTCAATGCTTTTAAATGGCAAGTCGGGAATTAGCCCTGAAATGGCATTAAGGCTCTCGAAAGTTTTCGGTCGCACGCCGGAAGGATGGCTGCGACTTCAACTTCAATATGATTTATGGAAAGCAAAGCAAAATATTAATTTTGACCACCTTGAGCGGATTGCCGCCTGAATATAAATTATCGTATATCATCAACAGGATTGTGGCAGACACCGGGAGCAATACAGTTATTTGAACGAACAATTATAAGCCGGCGCAGAACAGCCGGATCGATCAAATAGCTGATAGGAACTGGGAGCAGATATCATCAGATATTGATCAAGTTTAAAAGTTTAATACGTCACCTATATTCACCCTATACCCCCTAGAAAGGAGTTTTTTATGGATAAGGCTCTTTTAGAAAAAGCGTTAGAGATGCCGCCTAATGAAAGGGTGGTCTTTGCCGAGTTAATTCTAGCCAGCATTGATTGCGAAAAAGATGAAATTCTCCAATCATGGATTGCCGAAGTAAAAAACCGTATTAAAGCTGTTAATGAGGGCAGGGCAAAATTGTTGGATTTTGAAGGGCTATACAATGAAGGTTAAAATCCATGAGATAGCAGCGAAAGAATTTGATGAAGCTGTCGAATGGTACGAAAATCAATCAGAAGGTTTAGGAAAGCGGTTTAAAAAATCTGTTATTGGACAAATCAGAAAAATTAAAAAAAATCCAGACTGGTTTTTAATAGAAGCTGATAATATTTACAAAATATATATCCCCAAATTCCCATATAAGATATTATTTACATTAGAAAAAAATCAAATAGTAATATGGGCTGTTGCACATATGCATAGAAAGCCGTGGTATTGGCAATCAAGAATGATCTAACCGTTATGATGGGGACACAAAAATTTATCCAAACCGATGAGGCGGCTTTATGTTGTTCAGACGTTTGCTTTATTTCTTGTTTCTGATTCTCCTGCCGGTTTTATTCGCATATCCCGAAGCCTCATATTCCCAGGAAAATGAACTCGAAAAAGCCAACGTCCTCAATGAAAAAGTTGAACAGCTCTACAAACAAGGCCGCTATACCGACGCTCTTCCTCTCGCACAGCAGATTCTGGAAATACGTGAAAAAGCTCTTGGTCCTGAACATCCGGATACGTCACTAAGCCTTTACAGCCTTGCCGGTATTTATCAAATTCTTGGCGAATACCGCAAGGCCGAACCTCTTTGTAAGCGCGCAATGGCTATCAGCGGAAAAATCTTAGGCCCTGAGCATCCGCTCACGGCACTAAGCCTTAACAACCTTGCCGGGCTTTATAAATCTCTTGGCGAATACAGTAAAGCCGAGCCTCTTTTGAAACATGCGCTTGCAATCCATGAAAAAGTTCTTGGCCTTGAGCATCCTGATACGGCACTAAGCCTTAACAACCTTGCTGAGCTTTATAAATCTCTTGGTGATTACAGCAAGGCTGAGCCTCTTTTAAAGCGTGCGCTTGCTATCAGGGAAAAAGCTCTTGGACCTGAGCATCCTGATACGGCAACAAGCCTTAACAACCTTGCCGGGCTTTATAGATCTCTTGGCGAATACAGTAAAGCCGAGCCTCTTTTCAAACGTGCACTTGCTATCAGAGAAAAAGTTCTTGGCCCAGAGCATCCGGATACGGCAGAAAGCCTTAACAACCTTGCCGGGCTTTATGAATCTCTTGGCGATTACAGCAAGGCAGAGCCTCTTTATAAACGTGCGCTTGTTATCACAGAAAAAGCTCTTGGCCCTGAGCATCCGAGTACGGCAACAAGCCTTAACAACCTTGCCGGACTTTATCGAACTCTTGGCGATTACAGCAAAGCCGAGCCTCTTTTAAAACGAGCGCTTGTTATCAGAGAAAAAGTTCTTGGCCCAGAGCATTCGGATACGGCAACAATCCTTAACAACCTCGCCGTGCTATATAAATCTCTTGGCGATTACAGCAAAGCTGAACCTCTTTTAAAACGAGCGCTTGTTATCAGAGAAAAAGTTCTTGGCCCTGAGCATCCGAGTGCGGCACTAAGCCTTAACAACCTTGCCGGGCTTTATCAAACTCTTGGTGAGTATGCTAAAGCCGAGCCTCTTTATAAACGAGCGCTTGCTATCAAGGAAAAAGCTCTTGGCCTAGAGCATCCGAACACGGCACTAAGCCTTAACGATCTTGCCGGGCTTTATGAATCTCTTGGTGAGTATGCTAAAGCCGAGCCTCTTTATAAACGTGCGCTTGCAATCCATGAGAAAGCTCTTGGCCCAGAGCATCCGGATACAGCAACAAGCCTTAACAACCTTGCCGGGCTTTATCAAACTCTTGGTGAGTATGCTAAAGCCGAGCCTCTTTATAAACGTGCGCTTGCTATCACAGAAAAAGTTCTTGGCCCTGAGCATCCGAATACGGCAAATAGCCTTAACAATCTTGCCGAGCTTTATAGATCTCTTGGCGAATACAGTAAAGCCGAACCTCTTTTGAAACGAGCGTTTGGTATCAGGGAAAAAGTTCTTGGCCCAGAGCATCCGGATACAGCACTAAGCCTTAACAACCTTGCCGGGCTTTATAGATCTCTTGGCGAATACAGCAAGGCAGAGCCTCTTTTGAAACATGCGCTTGCAATCCGTGAAAAAGCTCTTGGCCCTGAGCATCCGACTACATCAACAAGCCTTAACAACCTTGCCGGGCTTTATGAATCTCTTGGTGATTACAGCAAAGCCGAGCCACTTTTAAAACGAGCGCTTGCTATCAGAGAAAAAGCTCTAGGCCCTGAGCATCCTGATACAGCAACAAGCCTTAACAACCTTGCTTTGCTTTATCAATCTCTTGGTGATTACAGCAAAGCAGAACCTCTTTATAAACGTGCGCTTGTTATCTACGAAAAAGCTCTTGGCCCAGAGCATCCGAATACGGCAACAATCCTTAACAACCTTGCCGGACTTTATCAAACTCTTGGTGATTATGCTAAAGCCGAGCCTCTTTATAAACGTGCGCTTGCAATCAAAGAAAAAGTTCTTGGCCCAGAGCATCCGAATACGGCAACAAGCATTAACAATCTTGCCGGACTTTATCAAACTCTTGGTGATTATGCTAAAGCCGGGCCTCTTTATAAACGTGCGCTTGCAATCCATGAGAAAGCTCTTGGCCCAGAGCATCCAAATACGGCAAATAGCCTTTACAACCTTAGTGGGTTTTATGCGGCAATTGAGGACAACATCCGTGCTATAGAACTTTTAATCAGGGCTCAAACCATAGACAGCAAAATAATTGACAAGATAATGGGATTTACTTCGGAAGAGCAGAAAATTCAGTTTTTATATACAAGGAAAGGTGAGCTGGAAGCAACAATCAGTATGGCTGCTTTTCATCTTTCAAATGATCCTCAGGTCATTGCCGATGTCCTTGATGTCTGGCTGAGGCGAAAAGGCTTGATCCTGGAGGCTCAGCGCAGATATCAGGATGCATTGGTCTATTCTGATGATCCTGAAGCGGCTCAGGTTTTTCAATCTCTTTCCCGTGTACGTTCCCAGTTATCGCGTCTGGTTTTCGGCGGACCGGGAAATATAAGCCCTGAAAACTTACGCCTGAAAATTGCCGAACTGGATAAAGAAAAAGAAGATCTGGAAGCAAGGCTTTCCCGGTTGAGTCAGGCATTTGCAAAACAAAAAACAGTTGAGCGCGCAGATTCCTTAACGATAGCCGCGGCTCTGCCGCAAAATACAGCCCTGCTTGAGTTTGCCAAAATCTCAAAAATCAATTTCAAGGCAAAAAGCAAAAAACCTATGAGAGGGCCTGAGCATTATCTTGTTTTTGTTGTTCATGCAGGTATAGGCGGCAAGGTAAGGCTTGTAAACCTTGGTGAGGCGGGCATAATTGACGAGGCAATTGCCGGTTTTAAACATTCCATAGCAGATTCGGCGGCCGGTACGGAGGAATCTCGAAGAGTAGAAATCGGTGCATATACCCGCAAGCTTTACAGCCTTGTTTTTGAGCCAATTAAAAATGAACTCGGCTTGGTTAAGGAAGTCTTTATTTCGCCGGACGGCAATTTAAACCTGATCCCCTTTGAAGCGTTGCAGGACTCACAGGGGCGCTACCTGATAGAGGATTTCACATTCAATTATCTTGCCGCAGGAAGGGATATTGCGGGCTTCGGCAAAATAAATGAAAAAGCAGGCAGATGCCTGTTGATGGGAAATCCGGACTTTGACATGAGCGGAGAGGAGAAAGAAAGCGCCCTGACTCGCCTTGGATTGAACAGACAAAATGAAAATCAAATTCTTACGGCGAGACGGTCGGGTGAAATGCGCGGGATGCGTTTTGCACCGCTTCCGGGGACACGCAAGGAAATTGAGGCTATTGCCGGGATCTTAGGTTCTGAAAAAGCCGAAACTTTCACTGGAAAGCAGGCCCTGTCCGAAGTGCTGGCTACAAGGCGTTCACCGCGCATCTTACACATTGCAACTCATGGATTTTTCCTTGCCGACCAGGATATTACGGTTTTTGCCGATTCAAAGGACAGGGGGATTATTACGACGGTCAAACCTCTGCCGATCGGTAAATTCGACAATCCCTTAAGGCGTTCCGGTCTTGCTCTGGCAGGCGCCAATCTAAGCCTTCGGACCGAAAATACTGATGCGAGCGACGGGCTGCTCACTGCTGAAAAGGTTTTGGGGCTGCGCCTTGGGGGAACCGAACTTGTGGTTCTTTCCGCCTGCCAGACCGGCCTTGGTGATGTAAAAGCGGGAGAGGGTGTGTATGGTTTGCGCAGGGCTATTACACAGGCGGGCGCCAGGGGACTGGTTATGAGCATGTGGTCTGTTCCTGACAGGGAGACTCAGGAGTTGATGACGGCTTTTTACAGGAATCTGGGATCAGGCAGGTACAGCCGTGTACAGGCTTTGCGCATGGCGGCATTGGAGCAAATGGAAACGGTAAGAAACCGCTACGGCAATACAAATCCTTTTTACTGGGGAGCCTTCGTTTATATGGGTGAGCCTTAAAGTTTCCATCCGGAAATGGCAAAAAGGCCGAATCGAATTTTTATACAGCCCTTTCTCATAACGAGTGGTTACCCTCCCTCTTGACGGGGGAGGGTTAGGGTGGGGGCGATTCTACGGTGAACAAAATAACAACATTGGGGAAAGCTCTCAGGAAAAGACCTACAGATGCGGAACAACTGCTCTGGAGCCATTTGAGAATGAAACAGATGGAAGGTTTGAAATTCAGGAGGCAACAGCCCATAGACAATTATATAGTTGATTTTGTTTGTTTTAAAAACCGTATTATTATTGAAGTTGATGGCGGGCAACATGCGGCAGAAAACAATAAGGATAGAGAAAGAGATACATATCTTCACGGATATGGATTTAAGGTTTTAAGATTCTGGAATAATGATGTTTTACAAAATATAAAAGGAGTTTTAGAGGTAATAAGGGATGCGTGTTTGAATCACCCTCCCCTTAATCCCCTCCCGTCAAGGGAGGGGCATGAGCGAGGTAAATCTTCCGTCAAGGGAGGGGCAGGAGCGAAGTAAATCTTCCGTCAAGGGAGGGGCATGAGCGAGGTAAATCTCCCGTCAAAGGAGGGGCGGGTAAATCTTCCGTCAAGGGAGGGGCAGGTAAATCTTCCGTCAAGGGAGGGGAGGGTAAATCTTCCGTCAAGGGAGGGGCAGGAGCGAAGTAAATCTCCCGTCAAGGGAGTACCCACTTGAAATGAGAATGACTTTTTACGAAGCTGTCAACTTTAAAAGGAGGCAAAGATGAAACTCCGGAAAATTTTGTCCATATTTATTCTATCTGTTTTTGGATTTTGTGCATATGCTGCATCCGCCGGGGAGAATCCTGTGCGCGCCAAGATCGGTATTCAGATAAGGTCCGGCGGAGCTGTTGAAAAGGCAAAATCAAGAGACACTATCGGCACGGGTGATTTGCTGCGAATATACGTTCACCCTGAGGCAAATGCTTACGTCTATGTCGTCCATTCAGATCTTGCTGAAGCCACACTCCTGAACATGGTTGAACAGAAGATTCAAAGCTCAACCCTCGTAATGCCATCCCTGCTGGATTATTACCAGGTGGACGGCAAAAGCTCTCAGGAAACCTTCACAATAATATGCAGCCCAGTGGCGCTTTCCCAGATGGCAGGCCTCGTTAAAAACGGGAAACTTCCTTACGATCAGTGGGTGAAGATAGAAACCGGGCTTGCTCAGAAGGGTAAGATGGATCTTTCCGGAAATACAGAAAAACCCTTTGCCCTGGCCGGAAACGTGCGCGGCATGGGCAGCTCTGATAGTTCCGATCCTTTTGCAGGCGGGCTTCAGATCTTTTCCGGAAAAGAGGTGCTGGTAAAAAAGTATGAATTTGCGGTTAAAAAGCAATAAACACATAAAGCTGATTGCCGGACTGAGCGCTGCGCTTCTGCTGATAGTTCTGCTTGCCTTGACATTTGCCTTTAAGGACTGGACAAGGTGGGATTATCAGGCGCTGGATTTCCTTTACCGGCAGGCTGTGGAAAAGGGGCTGGGACCGGAGCTTTCCCCCCGGATAGTTTATCTCACAATTTCCGACAGTACATATAAAAGCTTCGGCAAAAATATTCTTGACCGCCGCGACCTGACACGGGTCAGCGATACTCTTGCAGAAATTGGCGCGGGCGCCGTGGTTTATGATATTATTTTCGCAAGACCGGCTGATCCTGAATCTGATGCTGCGTTCGCCCGTTCTTTAAAAAATTATGGCGCTGCGTATCTTCCGGTTGGACTGGCTTTTGCCGATAACCCTCAGAAATTCCGATGGGAGGAAGGCAAAGCATTCAAGCTTTTTAAAGAAAGATACCTGCAAAAGCCCGTCGAAAAGGGAATCGCCCGTCCTTTTTATGCCACCCGCGCTCTCATGCAGGAAGACAGCCTTGCGGCATCCGCCTGCAATTCCGGCCATATAAGCGCATATAGCGACCCGGACGGCGTATTTCGCCACGCATTAATGCTTATTAAGGTCGATGATAAATATTTTCCCGCTCTTTCTCTTGCCGTATTCCTCGACTATGCCCGCGTTCCTTTTGCGTCGATCCTTGTAAAATGGGGAGAACATATTATTATTCCTCCTGTCAGTGGAAGCCTGCTTGAAAAAGAGGTCAGAATCCCCATTGATGAAAGGGGAAGAGCTTTTATTCCATTTGCTCAGGTATGGGAAAAGGGATTCAGCAGGATGGAAGCCCACAAACTGCTGGAACTCTATGGCGATGAAAATCTTCGCGGCAATTTAACGGATTATTTTGAAGGTAACTTTGTTCTGATTACAGATATTGCCGTGGGCGCCTCTGATCTGGGACAAACACCTCTTGAAAGCGATGCGCCATTGGCCGCAATACACGCATCACTTCTGAATGGTATGCTGAGAGACACATTTTATTCCAAATGGACCATCCGGGAGATTACGTTTCTTGTCTGCTTTGCCGGATTTTCACTTTTTCTTGCAGCCCTTCCAAGATCAACATGGCCTCTTTATTTTACCGTAGCAGCGGCTCTGATCGGCTTTCCGGCATTAACCTGGATTGAAATGACAAGGTTTACTCTTTTTCCTGTAATAACCGTGATGTTCAGCGTTTTTTTTATTTTCTTCGGTCTGATCATCGTTTTAAAGACCGTTGCAGTAAAAGAGAGGGCTTTTATTAAAGGCGCTTTTGCCAAATTTCTTCCGGCGGAGGTGGTTGACAGGCTGCTCGAAGAGCCCGAACGCCTGAAGCTGGGGGGAGAAGAGCAAACGCTAACAATTCTTTTTTCCGATATAGTCAATTTCACGGCTATTACTGAAAAATCGGACCCGCAGAGCCTTGTCCGCCTGCTTAACGAATATATGACGGAGATGACCGCGATCATCCTGGACTGCGGCGGAATAATAGACAAATACCAGGGCGATGCGATTATGGCAGAATTCGGCGCCCCTTTGCCGATGCCCGATCATGCGGACCGGGCTGTAACTGCCGGTCTCAGAATGCAGAGCCGTCTGTGTGAGCTTCAGCAGGTTTGGAAGAGTCAGGGGCTGCCGGAAATAATGTGCCGCGTTGGAATCAATACCGGTTCAGTGATTATCGGAAACATGGGATCGCAACAGGTTTTTGATTATACGGTAATCGGCGATGCGGTTAACCTCGCTTCCCGGTTGGAAGGGGCCAACAAGAATTACGGCACCTTTTTGATGATTTCAGAATTTACATTAGCAAGCCTGACTCCCGGCAGATTTAAAACCCGTTTTCTGGATAACATCAAGGTCAAAGGCAAATCACAGTCTGTTAAGGTATTTGAAGTCAGCGGATGGCAGGATGAAGCTGACCTGTAACAATCCAAATCTCTCTATTTTATCAGCTATTTGAACCGAAACAGCGAGCGCATTCCTCGCAGCTTGCAGCGGGGTTGGCGAGCAAATTAAAAATAGACGCTATTCTCTGCGGTCGAAGATTTCCATTAGCTTGCTGCGGTGAGCTTCAATAGTATCAGCACTTATTTTATGTCTTTTAACAGGTAATCTTCACTCATCAGCGCATAATAATTCTTAAGAGCCGGTGACATCTTTGATACTGACAAATTCCTAAAAGCCAAAAACAGTTAACACTAATAAAAACGCTTAATTCGACCAGTAATCGTTAATGACATCCCCTCGCTAATTATGTTATGGATACGGTACATATTAGAACCTGATGGAGGGAACGGTTCCGATCGGGAATTATTTAGTTTCCATCCGGAAATGGCCCTTTTGGGCGATCTCTATGTCAATCTACGGGATTTCTTGTGCGACATACATTGCGTATGTCTCCTCGCAATCCCTTGATTTCCTTGAGCTTGCCCAAAATTGCCGATTTCCGAATTGGAAACTTAACTGTGTCCGGGCTTGGTTTCCGGATGGACACTATTTAACTGGATACATTCAGATGGCCGGAAAAATGGAAAGGGAATAATGATGAGCATACCATCAGTTTTGAATCTGATCGTCGTTGTGTTCTTCCTTGCCACCCTACCCATAAAGGTTCATGCTCTTCCGCCCGACCAGGTTTTTGACAAGGTCAAGGGCGCCATCGTTGTTGTGAAGACCTTTGACAGCAAGGGCAAGCAGAAAGGCCAGGGGAGCGGGGTGCTTATTTCCCCCGGCAAGATAGCCACCAACTGCCATGTTGTGGAAGGGGGCGCTTCCTACAAGGTGTGCCGGGGAAAACAGATTATTGACGCTACCCTGTATGCAGAAGATCATGACAAAGACATCTGCATCCTCAATGCCAAGGGTATTACAGGTAAACCGGCACAGCTCGGCAATGCTACAAGCCTGAATGTTGGAGTTCCGGTTTATGCTGTAGGAGCACCGCAGGGCCTGGAACTTTCCCTTTCCGACGGCATTGTCGCGCAACTCAGGGGCGGACCGCCACCGTTTATTCAGACCACTGCGGCAGTCTCCCCGGGTTCGAGTGGCGGAGGTCTATTCGATAGGGAAGGTCGTCTGGTAGGTCTGATAACTCTTTACATAGAAGGCGGGCAGAATCTGAACTTTGCCATGCCCGTGGAGTGGATAGGCGAGATTCAGCCTGGTCGTAAAAAGGTTGCTGAGGGTCGCAGCAGGATCGAATGGTTGAAGCATTCTGTTGCCCTGGAACATTCGAAGAACTGGCAGGGTTTACTTGATTGGTGTCTGAAGTGGACGAAAAGTAAACCGATAAATGCCGAAGCCTGGAACAATTTAGGGAACGCTTACTGCAAACTCAACCGCTACGACGACGCCATCGATGCTTTTCGTCACGCCCTGCGCATCAATCCGAAGTATGCCGAAGCCTGGAACAACTTAGGGGACACTTACCGCAAACTTAACCGCTACGACGGCGCCATCGATGCTTTTCGTCGCGCCCTGCACATCAATCCGAAGTATGCCGCAGCCTGGAACAATCTCGGGGTTGCTTACGGCGAACTCAAGCACCACAACGATGCCATAGAAGCCTTCAGTCAGGCCCTGCGCATCAACCCGGATGATGTCGATGTATGGTACAATCTCGGGATCTCTTGCGGCGATCTCAACCGCTACAAAGATGCAATCGAAGCCTACCATCAGGTTCTATACATAAACCCGGAGGATGCAGACGCCTGGTACAACCTCGGGGTTGCTTACGGCGAGCTCAAGCACCACAACGATGCAATCGAAGCCTATCGTCAGGCCCTGCGCATCAACCCGAAATATACCAAAGCCTGGTACAATATCGGGAGCGCATACGCCCTTTCCGGAAACCAGACAGCCGCCCTGGAGGCCGTCCGGGAATTGCGACGCCTCGATCCGGAACGGGCCGACGGGTTATTCAATCTGATTGTGCCGCACTGATGCAACCGAAGATGATAAAGGAAGTAATGATATCATGGCGGAAAAATGAATTACCACATCACGCTAATTATTCTCTTGAACGTGACGATGAGAAAGCCCTGATGCTCGTCGGCCCGCTCCGGAAGCTCCATGGCAAATAATTTCCGGTAATTACAAATTACTGGCTGGAACAACGCTGTTCTCACCTGGAAAATTTATATCATGCGCTACACTCTGTAAAAAATCTTGACAAATTTGCATCGTTTATCGATAGTCGATCAATGAAATGTTGTCCGGTAATTTTTTTGAAAACAATGGAATAATAACAGTATGGACTCTATATCAAAAACAGTAAAGGATCATCGCGATTTTTTTCAAGCAGGGAAAACCAGAGATATTGATTTCCGGCGTGACAGTCTGAAAAAACTTCATGATGCATTATTAAGATACGAAAACGAAATCTACGACGCCTTCTGGAAGGATTTGAGAAAACAGAAAATGGAAGTTTTTGGAACCGAGATCGGCATGATATTAAAGGAAATCAAACACCACCTGAAAAAACTGAATAAGTGGGCAAAACCAACGAGGGTCTCAACCGACATGCTGAATTTTTATTCCTCCAGCCGGATCCTGCACGAACCCTACGGTGTTGTACTCATCATGTCGCCGTGGAATTACCCGCTTCAGCTTGCACTGCTGCCGCTGGTGGGGGCATTATCGGCAGGAAACTGCGTCATGTTGAAACCGGCCCATTATTCCGCAAATGTATCGGATTTAATCAAACAGCTTATAACTGAAATTTATCCTCCGGAATATGTCAGTGTTTTTACAGGAGACCGAAAAGTCAACCAGGCCGTTCTGGAAGAGCGTTTCGATTTGATTTTTTTCACCGGAAGCCCTCCACTCGGAAAAGTTGTCATGGAAAAGGCGTCCAGACACCTGACGCCCGTAGTATTGGAGCTGGGAGGGAAAAGCCCCTGTATCGTGGAAGAAGATGCCGATCTCGATATTGCAGCCCGACGCATCTGTTTCGGCAAATTCTTAAATTCCGGCCAGACCTGCATTGCTCCGGACCATCTTTTTGTACACAGGGAAGTAAAGGATAAGCTGCTGTTAAAAATTCGTGACTGCATAAGAAGCTTCTACGGCGATGATCCCGAACAGAGTTCAGATTTCGGGAGAATTATAAACGAGCATCAATTTGATCGCCTGGAAAAGCTCATGAATTCAGCCGGCACCATAATTCACGGCGGAAGGATGAACCGGGCCAACAGGTATGTCGAGCCGACAATCATCGATGACATCAAATACAGTGATCCCATCATGCAGGAGGAGATTTTTGGACCGCTGCTTCCGGTGCTTGAGTTTACCCGTCTGGAGGATGTAATATCCATGATTAACAGCCATGAAAAGCCCCTGGCAATGTACTTTTTCAGCTCTTCAAAATCAAAAAGAGATCTTCTCTTGTCAACAACATCGTCAGGCGGCGGCTGCATCAACGATACCATCATGCACGTAGCGAATCCCAATATGCCTTTCGGCGGTGTCGGGAACAGCGGCATGGGTTGTTATCACGGCAAATTCAGTTTCGATACTTTCAGTCATCACCGGTCAATTTTACAGAAAACGACCATTTTCAATCCAACCTTAGCTTATCCGCCGTATAAAAAAAAATTGAGCTATATAAAACTTTTATTATCGTAACTGACGGGATAATCGGCTCAGTTTGAAAAAGTATATTGCAGGAGGGTACGGTTAAGATGCCGAGATATTTATATTATAGCCATAAGGGGCGGGCATAGGTAATGGGTTCTGCCGTTTTGCAAGAACGGGGACTTATACTTTGTCTATCCGCCGGAGGAAAACTCCCATTCCCCAGTGTGGATATACTCCCACGAAGCCGTTATATAGTCTCTGCCTGTTTCTCTTTATTGAGAATCATAGAAATTACCTTTATGATGAGGGCGACATGAAGTTTGTTTTAAATATCAAGTATATTGTTACAGGGGTTTTTTGTATAATTTGTTTGAACGGATGCATGGGCGGTATGGCCGGCTGGAAGGGACATATTGTCGGGCAAGATAACCGCATACCTCTTGAAAAGACTGCCGGTAAAGTCCATGGAATTTGGAAAACAGGCGATCTCTCCCTTGAATATGAATATCTTATAAGGAAAGACAGCATACAGCTTGATGGTGGAGCAACCCTGGCGGATAAGCTGACATATTTCTCCTCGCTGGATTATCTTTCCATAATGGTTCAATTCCTCAACGGTGAAGGCATGGTGCTTGGTCATGAAATACTCTATTTCTCTGCATCCAGACCGCTGATTCCCATGATCAAGCCGTCTTTCAGCCGTTCATTTTTGCTGCCTTCAGAAACCGATGCCATGTCATTCAGTTATTCAGGCAAAGTGAGCGATGGGAGCGGAGATGATGGCATAGACTGGAATTTCTGGACTGTTCCATAACCCGAATAAACCAATTAGGATCATCTCCA